>JAYRNN010000101.1:0-4856 GCA_041912175.1 Anaerolineales bacterium
GCCTGGTTGTTGCCGAGCAGGAACCAGGCGTCTGGATCGAGCTGTTTGACTTTCAAGATCGTATCCGTGAAGTCCTGGGCCGTTCCCTCGTAAGTGAAGCTATCCAGGAGCTGGATGCCGGCCGCTTCGAGGCCCTTCTTCCAGGTATCTTCAACTTCGGCGCCAAAGGTGAAATTGGGGACTGTGATCACGGCCGTCTTGACGCCATGGTCCTTGGCCCACTGAGCATCGTCCGCGCCCCACTGCTGCAGGGTAGAAACGGTCTGGAAAACGTTTTTCATACCGCGGTCGGTAATTACGCCATCCAGGGCATTGGGGACAATGTAGGGTATCTCGTACTTCTCGGAAATCTCAGACGCCGGCAGCGTCGTGCCGGAAAGGGCAGAACCCATCACCGCCACAACCCCTTCCTTGGTGATCAGGCGCTCCATCTCAGAGTTGCCGGCTTCGGCCTTGCCTTGCGTATCGCCTTTTACCAGCTCCAACTTGGCCCCATTCAAGCATTTGATGCCGCCATCGGCGTTGATTTCGTCGATCGCCAGTTGGTGAGATTTGATATAGGGATCCCCCGCCCAACCTGCATCGGCGCCGGTAAGCGGATAAAGGGCGCCGATTTTAATCGTTTCGCCAGTCGCGGCGGCCGGCGCTGGCGTTTCCCCGCCAGTCGTCCCGGCGGGCGCCTGCGTCGTCGCAGCGCCTCCGCCACATGCGCTCACCACCAACACCATGATGGCGAGAAAAGCAAACAAAACAGACAAACGTTTCATAGTATTTCATCTCCTCATTTCGAATATTTCAATTAGATGGATGGACTAACCTGAAACCATTCTGATTTTTCTATCTCGGGCGGAAGCCTCCTTCTCCAATCATATGCTTATGGTCAGCGATTGACATTATTGTGAAATCAATCACTTTCTAAAGATACACATTTCTTGTTCGTGGATTGACCAGCACATGCCACTTGATTTTAGCTTAACATAAACCCAATCAGGAATGCATCAAGAAGGTGTAAAGAAACCGTAAAGAAAATTTCCCATAAAAAAAGCCGTCCCCCAAAAATTATCAGGGTGACGGCAAATTGGTCGGCGCGAGAGATCAAATTTTAACCAGAGTCGGAAATAAAGCGATAGCCAATCCCAGGTTCTGTCACAATAATTTCGGGCCGCAGCGGATCATTTTCGATTTTTCGGCGTAACTGTGAGACAAAAACTCGCAGATATTCGCGTTCTTCGCCATAGACATTCCCCCACACAGCCTTGAGCAGCTCCCGGTGAGAGATAACCTTACCCGAGTGTCGCGCCAGGTAAACCAGGATATCATACTCATGCGGGGTAAGCTTTACGGTTTCACCGCGCAGCCGCACCTGACGCGCCTCGGTGTCGATCAGCAAATTTTTACTCAAGATCAGGCGGTCCTGGGAGTTTGTGCCGGTTTTCGTCAAGTTCCAGCGCCGGAGAGAGGCGCGTACGCGCGCCAGGAATTCTTCCATACTAAAAGGCAATACCAGGTAATCGTCCGCGCCAATATCCAAGACATCAATTTTTATCTTTTCAGAGCCAATTGTGGATAGTACAATTATCGGCGACATGCTTAGCTTCCGGATTTGTGTGCAGAGGGCCAGACCATCCACTTTGATGGTGGTGAAATCGAGATTAATCACGACCAGGTCAGGGTTGATCGAGGATGTCATTACAGCGGCATCGTTGTCGTCTAACGCCAGAGTCACTTCATAACCTCTGCCAACCAGATTGCGGCGCAGGGTACGTAAAATATTGGGTTCGTCTCCGATCAACAAAATTTTACTGGTGGTCATACCTAGTGCGTCATTCCAGAATCGATTTAGGATTTTCTACCACCGGCACCCATAAACGCAACACCGGCGGCCGCTCAGCCTGCTCTAAAACTTCAACCCTTATTTCTTGTAAATGCAGCACTTCACAGGCAATATGTAACCTGAGAATATTCTCTGCCGAAAGGAAATCGACGTTAGCCGGTTGCGTTTTACAGCGATGCATCTGTTCGATAGTCTGCATGAGTTGAGCATCGAACCCGGAAAAGTCCACGAACCATGCAGTCTTGCCTTCGGAAGCCTTGATGAACACCGGCCCTGGTGAGATATTGGCGCAGTAGACATCGAGAACAAGCAAGAGTACCTTGATGAGATACTCATAGTCTACCAGGACCATCTTGCCTTCCAATGGATAAGAAATATTCAGGGTCAATTCAGGGTATTTGATGCGCGCGTTTTCCTGTGCGACTGAAAGGATCTCCTGTAGCATTTGTGGGTCGCGTTTCAGTGATAGGCTACCCTCTTCTGTGCGAAAAGCCAGGGTGAGCAAGACAATTAACTCAGAGACCTGGTTAACGCTCGTGTTAATGGTCTCCAAGAACTCATGTTGGTTGGCGCTGTCCCAAAAAATATCGTAGTTGAGCAAGCTAGATACCGCGGCTTTAATCGAGGCGGAATATACCTGAAGCTTACGGCTGGTTTCAGCGAATAAGCCCCAGGCAAACATCCGTTGCTGATCCAATTCATGAATTTCCTGGCTGAGGGCCTGGTTTTGCTGGAGTAGCCCTTCGTAAGATAATCTGCCTTGATCTGAATCTTCAGTGCTCATATTTTCTCTTTACATCCGTCATTGAGAGCATTCTTTGAGAAGTCATCTCGCCGTTTCAGCGATCGTGGATCAAACCTTGAATAGCCCCACAGAAGGCTGGCGTGAGCCAATCCGTAAACCGCGCCGGTCGGTCAGGTGCGCGGCCAGATTTTGCAAGCTCGAAATCATGACCTGCTCCCCGCCATTATGCAGAAATTCGGAAGCCGCCTTGAGCGACCTTTGCACCGTGCGCGAGGTAAACGTTTCCTGGGCCAGGATTTGATCCACTTCCTCTATGGAGAGCGTGTCGACATCACCCTTCATCAAGCCAGCCAGGATGAATTTATCTTCCCGCTCGATGAGCATTAACAGGATATTCGCCTGGAGCTGTTTGGCCACCATACATGCCACTTGCTCGGTTTCGATCACAACTTCAATCCCCTCCAGGTTTCCTTGCGCGTTACGCATCACAGGAATCCCCCCGCCTCCGGCGGCAATCACGATATCGCCCTCGCCAACCAGTTTTTGAATGCCTTCCATTTCCAGGATTCTCTGAGGGCGCAGTGATGGCACACCGCGGCGGTAGCCCTTGCCCGGGTCTTCCACAATTTTCCAACCACGCGTCTGCCGGTATTGCTCAGCTTTATCGCGGTCAAACCAGGGTCCAATAGCAGCCAGCGGCGCATGTTCGAGGTTTACCGGTTCCACCAGAGTCTGGGTAAAAAGGCTGATTACCCGGCGCTCAATATTAATCTGTTCCAGAACATTCATCAGCGCTTGCGAGATCATATATCCGGTAGCGCCTTGGGTATCTGCCCCGCAGACATCCAACGGGATGGGATGGAGCGCATGGCTGGCGACTTCGGAGCGGAACAGCACAAAACCCACCTGAGGCTTATTGCCATGCAAAATCGCCAATTTCGTCTCAAATTTGATGATCGGGGACAAGCTCTCCGCTAACGTCTCCGCATTCAAACGTTGATCCTTGATGGTCGAACCATGTCCATTTGCCAACGCCTCACCGCTCACCAAAACCACAACCGTTCCATCCATATTATGGCTCCCTAAAATAAGGTATGAATCCTGACGTATCTATTTTACCTTTTCTCCGGTTCACTTGAACACAAAAAAACCAGGCCGGTGGGATAAGTCGTCTATACAGATTTCTTATCCCACTGCCACTAAAATAAGATCCTCCTCAAGGCTTCCAGCAGCAGGATTACATTCTCCGGACGGGATGAATAGCCCATTAATCCGACCCGCCAGACGCGACCTTTTAGCTCACCCAGGCCTCCGGAAATTTCGATATGATATTCTTCCAATAGTCTTCGACGAACCAAAATCTCGTCCACCCCTTCGGGGACGCGCACGGTGGTCAGAACCGGTAAGCGGCGCTCCAAGGGAACGTGGCAGGACAGGCCCAGATCCTCCAGGCCATCCCAGAAAAGCCTGGCGTTGCGCAGGTGGCGTTCCCAGCGCTGCTCGAGGCCCTCTTCCGCCACAATAGTCAGACCCTCATACAAGGCGTAATTTGCCGTAATCGGGGCGGTGTGGTGGTAAGTATGCTCCGGGCCCCAATATTTCTGCAAGAGGCTTAAGTCCAGGTACCAGTTCGCCACTTTGGTCTGGCGTGTGCGCAAAATTTCTTCTGCGCGCGGCCCCAGCGTGATCGGCCCAAGCCCCGGCGGGCAACCCAGGCATTTCTGGGAACAACTGTAGCAGATATCCAGGTCCCAGTCATCCACATCGAGCGGCGCGCCGCCCAGCGATGTGACCGCATCTACGATCAGAACGCTGCCCAGCCGGTGGGCCACTTCAGCGATTTCGGCTAGCGGCTGCAAAACGCCCGTCGATGTCTCAGCCTGAACAATGCACACCACCTTAGCCGGCTGCTCGCGCAATGCCTGGGCGATGTCCTGCGGGCTAAAAATCTCCCCCCAGGGCCGCTGGATTTCGCGCACCCTGGCGCCATAGCGGCGCGCCATCTCCGCCTGGCGCTGGCTAAAATAACCGTTCACGCAGACGAGCACTTCATCGCCCGGTTCCACGGTATTGGCAATACTCGCCTCCATGGCTGCACTGCCCGTGCCGGAGATCGGCAGCGTCAACCGGTTCTGCGTGCGAAAAGTGTAACGCAGCAGCTCCTGGTTGCGCTCCATGAGTTGTAGAAACGCCGGATCGAGATGACCAACCAGCGGGGCAGCCATGGCGCGCAGCACGCGCGGTTCTACCATGCTAGGACCCGGGCCAAGCAAAAGC
>JAYRNN010000102.1:0-40592 GCA_041912175.1 Anaerolineales bacterium
CCGGCCCGCGCCCCCCCCCCCGCCCCCCCCCCGCCCGAATTTTTGGTTTAACTCACCCACCTCACCCCCCCCCCCCCGACCCCATAACCGGGGGTTTCTGGGGGTGGGGGGCCCCCCCCCCCCCCCCCCCCCCCAACCCCAAAAACCCTTTGTCCTGCATTGGCATTCTTTATCTTACACGACTAAGGAGGTTTATTGTTATGGGTCTATTAACCGGTAAAAAAGCGATTATATTTGGGCTGGCCAATGAACGCAGCATTGCCTGGGGTATTGCCCAGGCGTTTCACCAGCACGGGGCGGAGGTAGGTTTTAGCTACCATCCTGCCGTTGAAAAGCACGCCCGCCCGCTGGCCGAACAACTAGGGGCAAGGTTTTTCGAGCCTTGCGATGTCTCCAGCGACGAAGAAATCCGCCAGAGCGCCGAGAAGGTCAAAGCTACTTACGGGGAAGTGGATATCCTGGTGCATGCGGTGGCTTTTGCAGACCGCAGTGAGTTGGAAGGGGCCTACTACAGTACGACGCGGGCCGGATTCCACCTGGCAATGGATATCAGCGTCTATTCATTCACCGCCATTGCTCAGCATTTTGAATCGGCGCTGCGGCCGGGCGGGTCTTTGATGACGCTAACCTATTATGGCGCCGAAAAGGTAGCCCCGAACTATAACGTGATGGGCGTGGCCAAGGCTGCGTTGGAAGCTTCTGTACGTTATCTGGCTTATGATCTGGGGCCGCGCCATGTACGCGTGAATGCGATCTCGGCCGGCCCGATCCGTACTTTGGCGGCAGCAGGCGTGGCTGGATTTAAAGCCATGTACCGGCATTTCAACCGTTTGGCTCCTTTACAACAGAATATCACCATCGAGGATGTGGGCAACTCGGCGGTATATCTGGCCTCAGATCTGTCGTCGAAGGTAACCGGCGAAGTGATTTATGTCGATTCGGGGTACAATATTCTGGCATTTCCAATCCCACCCTGTGACTAAGGAGTTACTCTACTCATGTCACCTGCGGTGACGTGAGTAGAGTAAAACCAATGTTTCGTCGAAGGCAAGAAGAAACGATCACTCCTTCCGCCCAGCCGGTCCCCACCGAGCGTGTGACTTCTGTGCTTGGTACGGGCATCATCTGGACCGGCAACCTGAGCGGCAGCGGCGGCGTGCGTATAGAAGGCGCCTTTGAAGGCGATATTACCATCCGAGGCTTACTGGTGGTAGGCGAGACCGGGCGGTTAACCTGCCAGAATCTAAAGGCTAATGTGGTAGTCGTGGCCGGAGCTGTGCGCGGCGATATCACCTGTGAGAAGCTTGAAATCCGCGCTACCGGCCGGGTGTGGGGGAATGTGGTCACGGCGGCCTTTGCCACCGAGGAGGGAGCTTTCCTACGTGGTCAAATCCGCATGGAAGAACAGGTGGAGATTGGGGCGACTGCGCCGGTGCAAACAGCGCCCGAAAAACAGGCCGAGGAGATTTAATATTTAAGCGCGTTTAATCGCCCTTTTAGCCAGCCAATCCACTCGCTGATTATCGCGGTTCCCGGCGTGCCCTCTCACCCAATTCCATTCAATCTGATGCGGCTGCATAGCTTGATCTAATGCCTGCCACAATTCGATGTTGGCCAGGGCGCTTTCTTTACGCCGCCAACCGCGTTTTTTCCAACCTGCCAACCACTCCGTGATGCCGCGTTTTACGTATTCAGAGTCGGTGAATATCTGCACCTGGCAAGGCTCTTTAAGCGCTCGGAGGGCCTCCACGGCTGCGGTCAACTCCATCCGATTGTTTGTGGTTTCAGGTTCTCCGCCGGATAATTCTTTTTCGTGACCCTTATAACGTAATAATGCCGCCCAACCGCCGGGGCCGGGATTGGGATCGCAGGCGCCATCGGTATAAATGGTAACTCGCGGAAGTTCGCTTTCGGCCATATCAGGGTGGGTTGCTGTGCAAATCGGCGGCGGTTTGATTCAAGAACTTGACCAACTCGGGGACCTGTTCGATCTTGAAATACGATCGGAAGAGTTGGGTCGCCGCGTCGCTGAGCGCCCAACGTACCGTCTTCCACGAGCGGGCCGTAGGTTCTGGGCTGGCGTACTGGAGAAGCTGCTGTGATTCAGCCCATTGCGGTTGGCCGGTTTCGGTATCCGTCAGATAACCCAAGGCGCTGGCGATCACCGGAAAACCGGATGAGGCCTGCGCCATCACGGCCTGGTTCTGAGCAGAAAGCATCCAGCGGGCAAACAACCAGGCCGCCAATTGGCGCTCGGGTGTCGATGTGAATATCTCATAAGATGGTCCATAAACACCGATCGCTGGTTGGTTGCTTTCGGAAGGGAAAGGCAGCACGCTCCAACGGTCGCCGCCTGCCTGGGCGATTAATTGGGCCTGGTAAGGTAGATTGGAAGGACTGCCGGTGATGACCAAGGAGCGCCGGTTGGCGAACTCCTGTTCCGGGTAAGGTTCTTCAGGCAGCCAGGCGCAACCTTTATCGAACAAGCTGCGCAGGAAGTTGAACGTCTTTTGGACTTCTGGCGCAGCGAAGTTGTAAGGGCTGGCCTTACCAGTGGATTTCGTCGGGTCAAATATTTGGCCTCCAAAGGCGCTGATCCAGGCTGACATCGGTGAGTAGTGGGTAGAAAGCGCCAGTCCCCCGGTGTTATCGTTGTCGGTGACGTCATCTTGATTGTTGGCCCGCGCCGCGGCGCAAACCTGTTCCCGGAACTGTTCGGGCGTCCTGGGTGGAGAAGAGAAGCCGAGCTCCTCAGCCCAGGTCTGGTTATAATACAACACCTGCCCGGAACCCAAGGCGGGAACAGCCAGGCGCTGTTCGCCTACCTGGTTGGAATCCCAAAAAGCCGGGTAAAAATCGGCTTGTTCCGCAGAAGTCCACCCAATTCTTGGATCAGCGATGTAGGGCGCCAGGTCTGTCAAGGCATGCACATTGTGCCATTCCAGAGCCTGGAACAGGTAGGCCGCAACCAGGTCGGGAGGCTGGCCGGTCAGTAAAGCGCTTTCCATCAAAGAATTTAGATTTTCCAGGCTGCCGGGGGCGGTCATTTCAACCTGTACGCCCCATTCGTTGCTGGCATTGAATTCGGCGACCAAATCTTTAGCAACTTGCCCGGTTTCGCCGGACCAGGGATGCCAAAACTGGATCGTTGTGCCTTGCAGGCTGTCCGGGTCCGCGCCCAGGGACGGGATGGGTGTGGCGCTGGCCTGCGGTGTGACAGAAGCCGTCGGGGCGCCGCCTGGTTGAACGGTTTGCGCGGATGGGCCGGTATTCTGGTCGGTCGTTGCATCCTGCGAGGCCGCAGGCGCGTTCAGGTGCGGCGCGATTGTAGCGTCAAGTGTATAAGGGTCGGCCTGGCTGCAAGCGGCGCTGGCCAAGAGGGTCAGGATTAAGAATAAGAGAATTAAATATTTAAATTTGTTGTAACCCAGCATACCTTAAACTCTTTGCAATAATAGGCCCGCTGCCCGTGTAGCGCTGGTGTCATTCCTACGCGATATTTGGAGCGGAACTGCATAAGTTTATCATATTGATATAATTATGCCGTGGACCTTAGCACTGATTTATTGCCAAAATTGCACGATTATCGTATACCGGGGTTGGACCTGGGAACGGATTTTCTTTATCCGAACTACAATGGGTTTTCAATCCAGAATATCCCCAGCAGCATCTGCCGCTGGTTAGGCGCGCCAGAAATCGGCGGAGCGCCCCTGGCTGAGTCACTCATCGCGCCTTTCGCAGATGCTATTTTCAAGCGGGTGATTCTGGTAGTGGTTGACGCCCTGGCATTCGAGCGCTTGCAGCGCTGGATGTTGGATGGCGCAACGCCGGTATGGAAGGAATTGGCCCAGGATGGACTCCTGGCTCCGCTCACTTCAGTCACGCCGAGCACGACTTCAGCCGCCCTGACGACATTCTGGACTGGGCGCAGCCCATCTGAGCATGGACTGACTGGCTACGAGATGTGGCTAAAGGAATACGGATTGGTTGCGAATACCATTCAGCAAACGGCTATTTCTTTCTTCAACGATCCTGGCGGCCTGGAAAGGGCAGGTTTTAGACCGGAGGAATATTTGCCTTTCCCAGTCATGGGGACTCATCTGGCAGCCGGCGGCGTGCAAACGTTTGCCTTTCAGCATTCCAGTATTACTCGTTCGGGTTTATCTCGGACATTTTTTAAGGATACACGCGTCAGACGCTATCATACCGCCTCTGATCTATGGGTGAATTTGCGTGACCTGTTGGAAGCGAAGCCGCTTCAGCGCCTGTACGCTTATGCCTATTGGGCAGAGCTTGACACTCTTTCCCACAGCTACGGCCCTGATGACGAGCGCAGCGCGGCGGAGTTCGAGCAGTTCAGTGCGAGTTTTGAGCGGCTATTTCTGCGCAGGCTGCACCCGGCCCTCCGCCAGGGGACTTTATTGATCTTAACCGCCGATCATGGAGCTGTGATGACCCGGCCAGATTCCTATTATGATCTGCGTAAACACCCGAATTTCACCCGCCGCTTGCACATCCAGCCGACCGGTGAGAACCGCCTGGCATACCTGTATATTCGTCCAGGCCAGAGCGAGGCAGTAAGGGAATACATCGAACGCACCTGGCCGGCCCAATTCAAAATGATCGACGCGGCCTATGCAGTCGAGAGCGGGCTGTTTGGGCCTGGCGCGCCGCATCCAGGCCTTCTTGAACGGGTAGGGGATGTGATCGTGGTCGCCAAAGACCAGGCCTACTTATGGTGGGCCAACAAGGATAACCTGATTTATGGCCGGCACGGCGGCTTGCACCCACAGGAAATGTTGGTCCCATTCCTGGCGGTTGGTTTATAATTAAAATCGTTCATCATGGTATGATCCGCAGGATTGTAATGCAACTTTATCAACCCTGTGGCGTATACAATGGAGTAAGGCAATCGCGATCCAATTAACAACAGAGGAGTGTGTAATATGTCTGACGACGTGAAACGTCTCTATCGCTCAAGGACAGATCGCATGTTAGGTGGTGTATGCGGCGGCATCGGAAAATACTTCCGTATGGATCCCATCATCATCCGGGTGATCTTTGTCATACTCGGTTTTCTGTTCCTGCTGCCATTTCCGTTCACGGTCGTGATCTATCTACTGATGTGGATCATTGTCCCGATTGAGCCGGAAGAAGTAACGGCTTCAGCTGAAGTAATCGATACCACTGCAAAAGAGTAAACGGATACCTTAAAAAATAACCCCCCCATCTGCGTGGGGGGTTATTTTTGATGATCTTAATCCTCGCCTACTGTGTGCGTAAGAGTACGATACAGAGGATGGTAGTCATGTGCTGCCAACCGGGGCGGCGGCGTGGAGGCTTCGTCCGGTTTATCTGACAGACCAAAGAGCAGCGCCCCGCGGCTCTGCTATCGCAAGGCCGCCTGACGTACTTCCTGAGTGATCACAATTTCATCAGCCAACAAGGTTTTGACAGAAACCGGATCAACCAGATAACCCACACGCCCCACCGTGGCGCGATATTCGTTCATAAAGCCCTCGTTCGCGCAAATTTTATCAAAATCTTCCAGGGCTCTCCAACGGTTGGCTAACACAAGCAAGTTCCCATTGGTCGAGCGCGTAAATCCACCTGGCGCGGTTTGTTATTTTCAGAACCTATGAAGGCCAACCCGCGCCAGCCGCCCACCTGGCATAAGTTGTCATACGCGGCGGCGTATAACAGTTGGGTGTCACCCAGGAAGACCAGGCGCACTAGCTTCACCCCAGGCGCTGTTAACTGGCGCGCCTGGTTGAGTAAGAATGCCACGGCTCGGGTGTAATCTGGTTCGCTTTTGCGCGGAATGGCGGCGCCAGGCAGGCCGATTTGGCTGGCAAAATCTTGCAAAGGCGGCATGCTGGGGTCGGCGGGAACTAAATTACGATAAACAATCCGGTCGCCCAGATATTCGCTGACGGAGGTCAGGCCAAAATTTCTCACGAATTTAGACAGCCTTAGCGGCTTTCTCGCGTTTACGGTAGGCTTTAATCCAACGCATAGCGTACTCATCCTTGCCGAGTAACAGGTCGCAGGCCAGCAACGTGGTCTGGATTTCGGGCACGGTTGGGTCAGTGATGGCCGCGGTCAGGCCGCGTGCGCTGGCTAATGCCAGGTAGGCCACGTTGATGATCTTGCGATCGGGTAGACCAAAAGAAACATTACTGGCGCCCAGGCTCAGGTTAGCGCCCAAATGGTCGCGCACGAGTTCCATCGCATCAAGCGTGATTTTGCCGGCTTGTGAATCGGCCCCCACGGTTAAAGCCAGGCAATCAATTAAGATATCTTCGGGCGGGATGCCGTAAACGCCTGCGGTTGCGATCAGCTTGCGAGCCACCTCCAGGCGCTCTTGCGGCGTCGCCGGAATGCCATTTTCATCTGTAATCACCCCGATTACGGCTGCACCATACTTTTTGGCCAGCGGGAAAACGCGTTCCATCATATGCGCCTCGGCGGTTGTGGAGTTGATCAATGCCTTGCCTGGATAGACCTCCAGGGCAGCGGCCAGGGCGTCTGGGTTGGCGGTGTCAAAGCACAGCGGGACCTGGACGACCTCCATCACTGCCTCGACGGAGCGACGCAGCAAGGCCGGTTCGTCGCTGCCAGGCAGGCCGGCATTCACGTCGAGCACCTGCGCCCCAGCTTCGACCTGCTTACGGGCATCTTCTTGCACCAGGATGAAATTCCCTTGCGCCATACTCTCGGCGAGCTTTTTTCGACGTGTCGGGTTAATGCGCTCGCCGATGATGACAAAGGGCTGTTGCGGGCCAATCGCGACCTGCTGGTCTTTGAACGTAAGAGTTGTTTCCATTTTTTGCTCCTGCGGGTTAATTAATGGGCCTGAATGTGGGGGAAATACGCCTCTAATTTTACAGCAAAATCGTCTACCCCGAACTACACGAAAATAACAACAATGTTCGTGTCTTTCGGGGTCAAAAACTTGATAAATGGTATGATTGAAGGCCAGGAGACTGCCATGGAATTTTCCGATCGTGTTTCGACGCTTGAACCAGAAGGCGCTTACTTTATGTTAGCGCGTGCCCAGGCCCTGGAGGCCGCGGGTAAGAAGATCATCCATTTGGAAGTTGGCCAGCCGGATGTGCCCACCTTTCCCAATATTGCTCAGGCTGGCATCCAGGCTATTCGAGATGGCTTTGTATGTTATACCCCTCCGGCAGGGACCAAGGCCCTGCGAGAGGCCATCGCCCAAGACGCCGGACGCCGGCGCGGCGTCGATTTCCGACCGTCACAAGTGGTCGTCGGGACTGGGGCCAAACCCGCCCTATTCTTTCCCACGTTGGCCCTGGTGCGTCCAGGCGATGAGGTGATCTATCCGGACCCAGGTTTTCCAACCTATCGGGCCATGATCGAGGTGGCCGGCGGTATCCCGGTACCGGTCCCGCTGCGCGAGGCGGAAGACTTTTCTTTCGATCTGGCAGCCTTCGACCGTTTGCTGAGTGAACGCACGCGCCTTGTCATCATAAACTCACCCAGCAACCCTACCGGCGGTGTGTTGGGACGAGCGGCGCTGGAGCACATCGCAAAGGCGGCGGTCAAGGAGAACCTCTGGGTACTCACGGATGAAATATACGCCCGTTTGGCATTTGATCTGCCGGCTGAAAGTATTGTCGGTCTGCCGGGTATGCGTGAGCGTACGGTTATTTGCGATGGTTTCTCAAAGACATACGCCATGACAGGTTGGCGGTTGGGCTTTGGCATCATGCCGGAAAAGTTGGCCGAGCGGGTCGAGTTGCTGTTAACGCATGCTACAGGCTGCCCTGCCAGCTTTACTCAGGTGGCCGGCCTTGAAGCCATCTGCGGCGACCAGGGGCAGGTGGAGCAGGTTGTATTGGAATATCGCCGGCGGCGAGATGCATTGGTGAAGCGTTTAAACGCCATTCCTGGCATGCAGTGTCGCTTGCCGCAGGGGGCGTTCTACGTGTTCCCAAACGTCAGGGCTTTCGGGAAAAGCTCAGACTGGCTGGCGAGCTATCTCTTGGAAGAAGCCGGCGTAGCAATACTGCCCGGAACCTCATTCGGAAAGTATGGAGAAGGCTACCTGCGGATCTGTTTTGCCAATTCGATGGAGAATATCCTGGAAGCGGCGGAACGGATCGCTGAAGCATTACGAAAGTTATGAAAAAATGGGCCATCTGGCCCATTTTTTTATAACTTTGGCAGAACGATGTCCTTCTGTTTCTGATACTTACCTTTTTTATCTGCATAGGAAACCTCGCACTCGTCATCAGCGACGAAAAAAAGCACCTGAGCGATGCCTTCGTTGGCATAAATTCGGGCGGGGAGTGGGGTGGTGTTGGATATTTCCAGGGTGACATAGCCTTCCCATTCGGGTTCAAAAGGCGTCACGTTGACGATAATCCCACAGCGAGCGTAAGTTGACTTGCCCAAACAGATCGTTAACACATTGCGGGGGATGCGAAAATATTCCACCGTGCGGGCCAGGGCGAAAGAATTGGGGGGGATAACGCACTCATCGCCTTTGTAATCGACCATCGATTTCGGGTCAAAGTGTTTGGGATCCACCACGGCAGAAAAAACGTTCGTGAATATCTTAAACTCATCGGCAACACGGATATCATAGCCATACGAAGACACACCAAAAGAAATCACGCCGTTACGTACCTGGTGATCAGCGTAAGGTTCAATCATTTTGTGCTCTCTCGCCATTTTACGAATCCAGTGGTCGGGCTGTAGTCCCATGTTTTCACCTCATCCTAGTATTATTTGGCTGTCCAGAGGAAGTTATTGTACATATGCTGAGGCCGAGTATAGCGCAGCCCCAGCATATGTATATCACAATCTTTTCTGGGTTATGAACTATTTTATCGCATTCATTTTTCTCAGTGGGCGCTTTTCGATTAAAATTTAGTGTATGTCGGAATGGGTTCCAAATCTCGATGTCCGTAAACTCTACGATAACTTTAATGCGCCAATCACGGGGGCTGACTGTGGGTTGATGTGTACGCCGCACAACCCGACCGGAAAGCCCTTCTGCTGCGATATTTGCCAGGCTGTGCCGGCTGTTTACCAGCAAGAATGGGAATATTTGCAAGCCAGGACGGATCTTTGGCGCCCCTGGCGCGGCGACGAATGCGTTGACAACTCGGAAGACCCTGCTCAATTGCGGGCTGAAACGCCGGAAAGTATGCTGCTATTGGCCTGTCAAGGGCCGGCAGCCTGCCAACGTGCATATCGTGCCTTGAGTTGCCGCCAGTTCCCATTTTTCCCCTATGTGGACTCGGTCCTTCGATTTATCGGCCTGGCCTATGATTGGGAATTCGAGAGCGTCTGTTGGGTGATCAGCCGGCTGGCGGATGTGTCGGAGAATTACCGGAAGGAATTTGTGCGCACCTATGACCAATTGTTTGACCGTTGGCCGCAGGAATTTCACGGTTACATCTTGCGTTCCGAGGACATGCGCGCCTACTTTGCAGCTCAAAAACGGCGTATTCCGCTGATCCATCGCAATGGCGGCTACTATTTACTGAGCCCGGCCAGCGAGCGCATGCGGCGCGTGGCGCCCGAACAACTGCCGCGTTTTGGACCGTATCGAAGATTATGGTCCGAACGGCCAGTCCCCTGAGTCCAGATTACTGCACTTTAAATTCCGCCAGCGTGACCTGATCGGGGAAGACCTGTACCTCCTGGCGCTGCAGACCGCCGTACGGGAAATTTATCCGATACCAGCCGGCTGGCAGGTCACCCACACCAAAGCTTTCCTCCCACGGGGCATTCCCCCGCAGCGCTTTCTCTTCGTAGGAATCCAGGTAAATCTCCCCATCGGATAGGCCGCCTGGCCCATCGGGTAAGTGTTGGATGACGATGCCTTTTACCGCCACCTGGCGTCCCTGTGCGTCAATCACGCGTCCGGCCAGGGCGCCTCTGGGTTGTCCGGAATCGCCCAGGCCAGGCGCTAACCACAACTCCGGGTTGCGCGAGGCCGCGTAGGTGTTCTCACCCAGGCGTACTTCGAAGTGCAGGTGGCTGCCTGTGGCGCCGCCGGTCATGCCTACTTTGCCGATCTCCTGACCCTGTTTTACCTGATCGCCCGCCTTTACCAGGATCTCCGATAGGTGTGCATACAAGGTGTAGATGGGTTGCGGAAAATTCGGGAAGTCCTGGCTGATTGTTGAAGGGAGGTCATGCTGGATTACCACCAGATTGCCGTAATAATTATAGTAGGGACTATAGAGAGTCTTTTTATCATCACCAGCGATCACCACCACGCCATCGGCGGCGGCCAGAACAGGTGTGCCCTGCGGGTTAAGAAACTCCACGCCGTGATGAGGGTCGCGCTTTTTGTTCTGCGAGCTGCCGAAGCGATAGGACGGATCAACCTGATCGTTGTTTGGAACTGCGATCGGCCGGGCCAAGAATAACGTGGTGGTCGAGGCCAGGCTTGTTGGCATAGCTGTTTGTACCAGCTCTGTTGGCAATCGTGCCGGCGTTTGAGTGAGCTCAAGGACTTGCGGCGGTTTGGGCAGTGGGCTGCTGGGCGATACGCCCGAGACCGGTGTAGCCTGGTTCAGGTCCGGATTACAAACAGAGACTGTTCCTGGTGAGCCAGAGGTGGGGCAGACTGTGACGGTTGGGGAGCGAGTTGGTTCAATGCTTGGGCTGCTAGCGATCTCGGGGGTGGGGATGTTTTTGCCGTTGCAGGCATTTAATAATCCCAGGGCCAGGAATGCGATGAGCAACCAATGTCCTGGCATTGGATAGACAGCTCGCAAGCGGGGCCTACCCGAATTGATGCGGTTCCAGCGAACTACTGCCAGTGGAATTGACCTCTGCTGAGTTGAAAGCGACCTGAGACGAGGCTTCATTCCAGAGAAATACCGGCGCGGGAGGCGATGTCGGTGCGAATTTGTTCTTCGATTGCAGTTGCCTGGCTTTCGAGCTGGCGCAGGTTCTCCAGCAGCGACTGTCCGCTGGTTGGATCCTTGAGACTGTGCACGTTGATCCGCACGTTGTAGGCCGCGCCGGTCAGGGATGCGCGCGCCAGGGCGGCCCCGCTTGCCCCGTCGCTGATCGCGTTCAGGTTGCCTTTTGAGACCACCTGGGCCGCCAACTTCAGCACATCCACGGCTTTGCCGGCTACTTCCAGCGGGACATAGGCGGCCTGCAGTGTGGTCTCTTCGATAGCCTGCTCACGCGCAGCTTGTTGTTCAGGCGTCTCTTTGGGGAGTTTGAACGCTGCCATCACTGCTTCAAAAGCGGCCGCGTCATCCTGGATGGCTTGCGTCAGCTCTGCTCGCAGCCTCTCGGCTCGAACCAGGATAGATTGCATTTCCGCTTCCACGGCGGCGTATTTCTTCTTCCCGATTGTCAAACGCGCAACCATCGCCGCCAGGGCGGCTCCGGCCGCCCCGCTGTAAGCTGCTGCCGAGCCGCCGCCGGGGGCAGGCGTCCCGGCGGCCAATTCATCAAGAAAACTGGGGCTGGCTTCTGGCGCGGCTGTAGAAGCG
Organism: Anaerolineales bacterium; assembly: GCA_041912175.1. Lineage (GTDB taxonomy): Bacteria > Chloroflexota > Anaerolineae > Anaerolineales > UBA4823 > CAZAGA01. The sequence continues at coordinate 11,502 of JAYRNN010000102.1, forward strand.
GCGCGAGTCTCCCGCTGCGCATCCGCGAGGCGGCGCTCCAGGATTTGCTCCGCCTCGAATTGGTCGAGCTGGAGATACCATTGCGCCGCTTCGATCATGGCTTCCTGGGGGATCAAGCCGACCAGCTCACTATGATGGATGGTTGTGCCGTAGCGTGCAGCTTCGCGCCGGATGCTTTCCACAACCTGAGCCAAAGGAGTTCCATGAAAATTAGTCAGGTTCATCGATACCTGGGCGCGCCCTTCCACTACGAGTCCTAAGCCTTTTACGTAACGTAGCCCGCCGGACGAAAAACGAATGCTTTTGGCGATTTTTTTGGCGATGGTCACATCGTCCGTCGAAAGGTAGACATTGAACGCAATTAATGGCTGGCGGGCGCCGATAACCGTTGCGCCGGCTTTTCCAAGTCTGGCCGGCCCGAAATCCGGCAGCCGGGCGGAGTTGGACTCGATCTCTACTTTCAGTCCTTCATATTGGCCGCGGCGGATATTTTCCAAATTTTGCCGCTCTGGACGGGTTGCGGCCTCCTCGTAGAGGTAAACCGGGATTGCGAGCTGTTCCCCGACTCGCCGGCCCAGTCGACGGGCAATGTCGATGCAGTCCTGCATCGTCACTCCCGCGATAGGCACAAAAGGCACCACATCGCTGGCGCCGATACGTGGATGTTCGCCAGTGTGTTGATCCAGGTCGATCAACTCGGCGGCTTTGGCGATGGCGCGAAAGGCGGCCTCTTCGATTTCACCCGGCGGGCCGACAAAGGTCAACACGGTTCGGTTATGATCCATGTCGGAATGCCGGTCCAACAGGATGACCTGCGCAACCGAGCGGATGGCCTGGATGATTTCTTCGATTACTTGTGGGCGGCGGGCTTCAGAAAAATTTGCAACACACTCGACGATTGGGATAGGCATGATGACCTCAACAAAGTAGGGTTTTTGTAAGGTTTTTGAGATGTGAAGGAGACTACGCCGCCTTCGTCTCTCAAGAAAACCTCTTGATTTCTGCTGGATAGATTGCAGGTTTGCAGAGCGCAAATCGCATCAGGTTAATTTCTCAGCAATTATACTCTGTGCTAAAATAAGATAACTATGAAGGCTGTTCCACCAGAGTCCCAGTTTTTGAGGAATGAACAAACCCACCGGCGTCACCGCCATGAGGTCAGATGGCAGATTATCGCGCCGCTGGTGGTTGCAGTTATCTTTTTCCTGATCCTGGCAGGTCTTTCTGCCTTCGCTGCCACGGCTGGGACGCAAAGTCACATGGCAGATGCAGCTTTGGTCGGCTTGATCTTGCAGGCGATGACTTTTGGCTTAATCATACTGCTGATCCTGGCCATGCTTGTATTCGGCTTATTCCGCTTGTTGCCCTTGATGCCTTCTTTTTTCTATAAGATTCAAAATTTTTTCTGGCGCGCCCAGATCAATGTGACGCAGGTCGATACCAAATTGACAGAACCAGTGTTGCGGATGCATACCTTTACAGCCAAGGGGCGCGCCTTTAGCCGCAGCTTGCGCAGGGCAGTACGCTGGAAATAAATAAAATTGATGGGTGAGCCACAAAAATCTGCTGCCAGAAAGGTTAATGCTCTTATGACAACGATGCAATCTGCAAAGAACGCTTCCTCGATCGAAGTTACTGAGGCGTCGAAACCCCAACTTGAACCATGGGCTGTTAAAACGTTGGCCATCGGCGGGGTATTAGGGGCCAGCGCAGGGCTGTTAGCGGCCTATTTGCTGATCAACAACTCGAAAAAGACGGGTGTTCAACCAACTGTTAGCCCACGCGAGGGTTTTCAGATCGCGGTGCTGCTTTTCGGGGTGGTGCGCAGCATCGCTAATTTGTGGGAAGCATGAAGGAATAAATTGCTTTTCGGGTAATTTTTGGTTGTGCAATCACCAAGAATCACAGATCAGTGATTGTGTATGAGAGCGCCCACCGGGTGCTCTTTTTTAAAACGCTTGACAGTCTTCGTTGAGTGTGCTATGTTATGAACGAACGTCCGTTCATATTGTTGCACTGTAAGGAGATACCATGGTTGATGAAAGTGCAATGCGCGGGGAAAGCACTCGAGAGGCTATTCTTCAAGCCGCCCAAACGCTCTTTGTCCAGCAGGGTTACCATGGCACCTCTATGCGCCAGATTGCCGGCCAGGCCGGGATCGCCCTGGGCAGCCTGTACAACCATTTTTCCAATAAAAAAGAAGTCTTCCATGTGATTTTTGTCGAGAACCATCCCTACCGTGAGATTGTGCCTATCTTGTTGGCCGCAGAAGGGGATGATATCGAAACTTTTGTGCGCGACGCTGCCAATCGCCTGTTGCATTCCTTAGAAAACCGTCCGGATTTTCTCAATCTGATGTTCATTGAGTTGGTTGAGTTTAATGGCGTGCATGTCTCTGAGTTGTTTGCAACGGTGATACCTGATGCTGTGGAAATTGCCGGGCGAATGATCCGGCTAGGGCAGGGTCGTCTGCGTCCAATTCCCCCAATGATCTTAATTCGCTCCTTTTTAGGGCTATTTTTCTCGTATTACATGACCGAAATCATGATCGCGCCGGTTGCGCCAGTTGAATTTTTTGAGGGGGCCATGGAACAATTCACGGATATATACCTGCACGGAATCCTGGTTGAAAGCTGAAGCGAGGCAGTTATGATAAATTCGCGCTTGATATCGCTTATCCGCAAAGAATTCATCCAGATCCTGCGCGATCCACGTACGCTGGTCTTAGTGCTGGTCATTCCAATCATGCAGCTCTTCCTGCTGGGCTACGCGGCCACAACCGATGTGCGTAATGTGGCGCTGGCCATTTATGATCAAGACCGCAGTCCTGAATCGCGCCGCCTGTTGGATGCATTTCGCACGGCGGATTATTTTCGTCTGGCTTTTGATGTGGAGTCAGAAGCAGCCTTGCGCGATTTGATCGACAGCGGCCAGGCACGCGTGGGCATGATCATCCCTCCAGATTACAGCCAGCAACTGCAGAACAATGAGTCCGCTCAGGTAGCCTTTGTGTTGGACGGCAGCGATCCTACGGTGGCTTCCACGGCGCTCTCAGCCGCCCAGTTGATCGGCCAGCAACACGCCACCCAGATCCTGGCAGAGCGATTGGCGCAGCGCGGCCAGGCAGGCATGATCCAGTTGCCGGTTGAAGTACGGCCACAGGTATGGTACAACCCAGACCTGATCAGCGCATTTTTCATGATCCCGGGTGTGATCGGCATGGTTTTGTTTGCCCTGACTGCAATTCTGACCGCAACAGCGATTGTTCGCGAGCGCGAGCGCGGCACGATCGAGCAATTAATCGTCACGCCGATCCGACCCTGGGAACTTGTGTTGGGTAAAATCCTGCCTTATGCGCTCCTGGCATTCCTGAATGTACTGGAGGTGATGGCGATAGGTCATTACTGGTTCAAGGTGCCCATTCGGGGTGATCTGGGCCTGATCCTGGCCATGTCGGGTCTCTTCCTGGTGACCACCTTGGGAATCGGGCTGCTGGCGTCAACCTTTGCGAATACGCAACAAGAAGCGATGTTGTACGTTTGGATGTTGCTTCTACCAGCGCTTTTTCTGTCCGGTTTCTTTTTCCCTCTAGACGCCATGCCGAAGTTTCTGCAATGGGTATCCTATATGTTCCCGCTGCGCTACTATTTGATGATCATCCGTTCTTTAATGCTTAAAGATATTCCGTTTGAGGCGATCCGCCCACAGGCGATCGCCCTGCTCATTTTCGGCCTGATCTTTATGACGGCCGCATCTCTGCGTTTTCGGAAGCGATTAGATTGATGAGATTGTGGAGGTAAAAAATGCATCCAAATCCAAGACGAATTATCCCTGTCGTCCTGATCGTCCTGGCGGCGCTTCTGGGCTGGTGGTATTTACGCAGCTCGGGTGCGGCGGCGAAAACTGGCGAGCTGATGGCTTCAGGCACCATCGAAGCTACGCAGATCACGATTGCCCCGGAATTCAGCGGCAAAGTCGCCGAGGTATTTGTCCAGGAGGGCCAGGAAGTATCAGCCGGCCAGGAGTTGGCCCGAATTGAGGAAAAACTGCTCCAAGCCCAGCTCGACCAGGCTAAGGCAGTCCTGGCTGTGGCGCAGGCTAATTATGACCTGGCCGCGGCCGGTCCTACGCCTGAACAACGTCAATTGGCGATCGCAGCCGCCGAGCTCGATGTGACGCAAGCACAACAAGCCTTGGATAACCTGCACGACACCGCCACCCTGGCAGCCGCGCAGACCAGGCAGGCGGTTGCGGCAGCCGATAAACAATTAGACCTGGCTAAAGAGCGCCTGGAAAACCTGAACACCGCCTCGAGCCAGGCGGATATCGACGCGGCGAGGGCGGCAGTGACGATTGCTAAGGATCGCCTGGATAAAATCAATGAAAAATATGCACCTTATAAGAAGAAACCGGAGGATAACCTGATCCGGGCGGCGCTGCAGACCCAGCAGGCAGACGCACAGAAAAAGTACGATAAATTAGTTATCCATTTGAACAACTTGTTGGGCGATGCAAACCAATATGATCTGGCCTTGGCCGAGACGGGGAAACTGCTGGCTCAGGAGCAGTTGAATGAGGCCAAACGCCAGGCGGATAAAACCCAGGACGGGCCGGACCCGGAGGCTTTGAAATTGGCTGAGCTGCGCCTGGCGACCGCCCAGGCCAAGCTGGCGGCAGCCGAAGCCGTGACCAGCCCGGAACAGATGGCTGTGGTTCAGGCTCAGGTGCAATCCGCACAAGCCGCGCTGAACGTGATCCAGGCACAGATGGATAAGTTGATCATTTACGCACCTGCGGCAGGCGTAGTCTTAAAACGCTCGGTGGAACCGGGCGAGATCGCCCTGGCTGGCTCGACGCTTTTGAGCCTGGCGCGTTTGGATGACCTGGCAATTACAGTCTACGTACCTGAAGACCGTTATGGCGCCATCCAGTCGGGTCAAGAGGCTATTCTGACCACGGATTCTTTTCCGGGTAAGACCTTTAAAGCAACGGTGGTCAATATTGCTGACAGAGCCGAGTTTACCCCACGTAACGTACAGACGGCTGAAGGGCGCCGCACGACGGTATTTGCGGTCAAATTGATCGTAGACAACCCGGACGGAAGGCTTAAAGCCGGCATGCCCGCCGATGTAAAGTTTCAGTAATCGTTGAACGATGTCTTACCTGATCGAAGCGCGTCATCTTAATAAAACCTATAGCAGCCTGGCCGCGTTACAGGATTTTAACGTGCATGTAGCCAGTGGGGAAATTTACGGCCTGATCGGACCCGATGGCGCTGGAAAGACGACCTCCATGCGCCTGCTGTGCGGTGGTCTGCGCCCGGATGCGGCCCGCAAAAGCAATCCAAGCGATAGACCTGAGATCATCATCGCCGGTTACGATTTGCACCGCCAGCCAGAACAGGCGCGCGCCCAAATCGGCTATCTGGCGCAGCGCTTTTCGCTCTACGAGGACCTGACCGTGCTGGAAAACATTCGCTTCTTTGCTGAGATGCGCGGTTTGCCGGCGGCTGAGTGGCGGCCGCGCTGCATGGAAATCCTGGAGTTTGTCGGGCTGGCTCCCTTTACAGACCGGCGGGCCGGGCAGCTTTCCGGCGGGATGAAACAAAAATTAGGCCTGGCAGCGGCTCTCGTCCATCGCCCACAAGTTTTGCTGCTGGACGAGCCGACCACCGGTGTTGACCCAGTGACGCGCCAGGACTTTTGGCAATTGATTATCCGCCTGGCCGGAGAAAGCCAGGCAAGCGGAGATGGCGGGGCGGTGCAACAGACGGCCGTGCTGGTCAGTACACCATACATGGATGAGGCGGCGCGCTGTTCGCGTGTAGGTTTTATTGCCCGCGGGCGCTTGATCCTGGAAGGCGCTCCTACAATGCTGCGCCAGCGTCTGCAGGGACGGATCGTTGAATTAGCCGGCCTGCCATTGATACGCTTACGCAAACTTGCCCAGGCAGAGCCGGGGGTGGAAGACGTGCAAATGTTTGGCGACCGCCTGCACTTGCGGGTCGAGTATGGCCAGGCGGAAGCAATCCTGGAGCGCTTGCAGAGCAGTTTACCGTCCCAAGGCGTGCAAATCACCCGCCTGAGATTGATCCAACCGCAGCTTGAAGATGTTTTTATACACCTGCTCGAGGAGCAGCGATGACTTCAAGGGATGTGCAAGATTCCCATAACGAACCAGGCGCGGTTATCCAGGCTGAGGATCTGACACGCCGTTTTGGCGATTTCCTGGCGGTGGATCATGTCAGCTTTCAAGTTCAGCCGGGCGAGGTGGTCGGCTACCTGGGTCCGAACGGCTCCGGGAAGACCACGACCATTCGCATGCTGTTGGGGCTGCTGAGGCCCAGCGAAGGAACGGCCCAGGTATTGGGATACGATATCGCCCGCCAGGCGGAGCAGATCCGGGCCGGGGCGGGGTATATGTCGCAGAAGTTTGCCTTGTATTATGAACTGAAGGTAGTAGAAAACCTGGCCTTTTATGCCGGAGTGTATGGTATTCGTGAGCGTGCTCGGCTTGGGGAAGTGCTGGCGATGATAGGTTTGACGGATCAGGCGCGCACCCGCGTCAGCGATCTCTCAACCGGGTTTCGACAACGCCTGGCGCTCGGCATCGCTATCGTGCACCGGCCCAAGTTGCTCTTCCTGGACGAGCCGACCAGCGGCGTCGATCCGCTGGCGCGGCGTGCATTCTGGGATCTGATTTACAATTTAGTCGAGGGCGGCGTCACCGCTTTGGTCACCACGCATTACATGGATGAAGCGGAGTACTGCGGGCGGGTCGGGATTATGCGAGATGGCAAACTATTGGCGATGGACACGCCTTCAGCGCTCAAACAATACGCTTTACCCGGCCTGGCCTGGGATGTGTTCATTACAGAGCGTGCTTCGCAAAAACCGGAGGCGGCAACAGGTGATCAGGATAACCAATCCGTGGAGCTGCTTCGAGCTTTGAATGCGCTGGAGCATTGCCCGTGCGTGCTACGGGCTGGACTGGTCAGCGACCATCTGCGCGCAATCACGCCGCGTGAGGTGGGCGCAGATGTTTTGACAGCGCGCTTGCGTGAAGGTGGGATGGAAAACGTGCACATCGAACAGGTCGAGCCGACGCTGGAGGACGTGTTCCTGGCATTAGCCGCTAAGGATTGAAGTTATGATTATAAAATCCGCCGCAGCCGCGGCGGATTTTATAATCATATAGCCATCATCTCATCAATTGTTCCACGCGACTTTCGCCTACACTGTAATACTTGGCCTGTGCGTGGGGGACAATAATGGCAGCGGTGGACTGCTCGGGGACGAGCTGATATGCGGCCGTCAGGCTCATGCCCAGTTCTTTCTCGGCCGGCAGCAAATCGAATACTTTGCGGTGGTCGTCTAATTCTGGGATAGCCGGGTAGCCCCACGAGTAGCGTTTGCCCTGCCCCTCGGCTACTCCCAGCTCCCGCCGGATGTGGCGGTGTAAGTATTCGGCGGTAGCCTCAGCAGTCTGTACCGCCAGGCCATGCATAAAGTAAGCCTCGGCGTAGTCGCCGGCGCTCTGCAGGCGGTCGAAACGCTCGCTGGCCTCCTGCCCGACCGTGACGACTTGCAACGCCACGACGTCATATTGTCCGGAATCTAGCGGGGCAAAGTAATCGGCCAGGCACAGATGTTCGCCTTCCGGCTGGCGTGGGAAATGAAATCTGGTTATTTCGCTTTTATTCAAATCCGTAACGGATTTAGATAAAGGTGAATAGACGATCAAGTCGTCGCCGTCCGCCTGGCAGGGCCAGTAGCCATACACGCCCTGCGGTTTCAACCAACCCTCACTCAGCGCCTGGCGCTGCATGCGTTGCAGGCGCGCCTCGAACTCGGCCTGCAGCCGCTCCCATTCCTCGCCATGGGCATTCTTGGCTCCCCATGACAGGCGGAAAAGCTCATTTTTGTACAGATGCTTGAATACAATCTCTAACGGCATGCCACGCACCACGCGCGGACCCCAGGGAACGGTTTCGGGTATCTGGAGTGGGTGCGCTTTGATCTCCGATTTCCGATTCCCGATCGTGGATTGCTTTTCGACCTTGCGGTCCAGCTCACGAGCGGCGTCGGCCTGCAGGCGGTCTAGAAGCGCCGAGCGCTGCGGTGGGTCGATCAAGGCGTCCATGGTTGCCAGGCCCTCGAATGCGTCCTTGCAGTAAAACACCCCCGGCGCATAGGCGGGCCCATCTTCTGTGTACAGGATACGCCAGCCAAAACGCCGGTTGATGGCGGCTCCGCCGACCAGCACGGGGAATTTTAGACCGCGGCGCTGCAGCTCATTGACGATCAGCGGCATCTGCTTACTGGTGTTAACCAGTAAGGCGCTCAGCCCGATGGCAGTGGCGTTAGCCTCCACAGCTTTGGTGATAATCGTCTCTGCCGGCACCTGCTTTCCCAGGTCGATCACCGTATAGCCGTTATTGGCCAGGATCGTCTTGACCAGGTTTTTACCAATATCATGCACATCGCCATAAACGGTGGCTAATACGACAACACCCTTTGAGGTTCCTTCGACCCGTTCCAGGTAAGTCTCCAGGTGCACCACGGATTTTTTCATCACCTCGGCCGACTGAAGCACAAAGGGCAAGATCAGCTCACCTGCGCCGAACTTATCGCCGACCTCTTTCATCGCCGGCAGCAAGACTGTATTTAAAATCCTTACCGCTGCTTCATGCCTTGAAGGAATTTTTTCATTTTTCTGAGGCGTCTCAATCGCTTCAGAAAATTGATAGATTAATTGATCGATATCCGCCTCCACGCCTTCCTTGTGGCGGTGCAGAATACGCCAATGCAGGCGCTCCGCTGCCGACATCTCAACTGTCGGGTCGATGACGACCGCCGCGGCTTGGGCTGATCCGACGCTTTCGAAATGTTCGATAAACCGCTGCAAAGCATCCGGGCGACGGTTGAAGATCAGATCCTCGGTCAGCTCACGGACCTCAGAGGGGATTTCCGCGTAGGGCGTAATGTGGGCTGGGTTGACGATGGCCATATCCAGCCCAGCCTGGACAGCGTGATAGAGCATGATGCTGTTTAGCACTGGACGGGCGGCCGGGCTCAGGCCGAAGGAAACGTTGCTGACACCCAAAGAAGTCAACACGCCGGGGAGAGCTTGCTTTACCTGGCGGATGCCTTCGATGGTCTCGATGGCGGAAGCAGCAAACTCGGGATCGCCAGTGGCAAGCGTGAAAGTCAACGTGTCGAAGACTAAGGCCTCGGGGCTTAACCCATGTTCGTTCACGGCCATCTCGTACAGGCGCTCTGCTACTTCAACTTTGTGGGCAGTCGACCTGGCCATGCCTTTTTCGTCGATGGTCAGGCATAACACGGCCGCGTTGTGGGCTTTCGCCAGGGCAAAGACTTTATTGGCTTTCGCAGGTCCGGCTTCCAGGTGAGTGGAGTTTAGCAGGCAGCGCCCGGGGGCGGTCTTGAGGGCAATTTCCATCACGTCTGGTTCAGTGGTGTCGATCACAAGCGGTACTTCCACGCCGGAAGCGAGCTTCTTGACCACCTTGCGCATCAGCTCGGCTTCGTCGCTGCGCTCGGTGACCGCCACCGAGATATCCAGGGCGTGCGCGCCGCCTTCCACTTGCTCGCGGCCCAATTCCAGGATGGCGTCCAGGTCCTCGGAGAGCAGCAGGCGCTTGAACTTGCGGCTGCCTTGAGCGTTGCAGCGTTCGCCAAGCAGCAGGGGTGGAGGTTCTTGTTGCATGGCCATTGCACGCGTGGCGGAGGCCAGGCGCGGGGCGCTATGGGCGGGACGCTCCGGGTGGGCGTACCGGTCTGGCCAGTCGCCCAACTTATCGATCAGCGCCTTCAGGTGCGCGGGGGTCGTGCCGCAGCAACCGCCTACCACGCTGATGTGGTTCTTTTCGACGAATTCAAACAGCGCCGCAGCAAAGGGTTCGGGCTGCAAGGGATAGACCGCTTCGCCATCCACGTTGAGCGGCAGGCCGGCATTGGGGATGCAAGACACGTGCAGGTGGGTCTGCTCGCCCAAGTAGGCGATTGGCTCGTGCATGTGCTCTGGACCCGTGGAGCAGTTCAGCCCGATCACGTCGATCTCCAGCCCTTCAAGGATGGCCACCGCGGCGGCGATATCAGTGCCTAGCAGCATGCGTCCGGTGGTATCCAGGGTCACCTGTACCTGAATAGGCAGGTGTACGCCGGTCTGCGCAAAGGCCTGTTGGATGGCGGCGACAGCGGCCTTGACCTCCAGGATATCCTGCGAGGTCTCGACCAGCAGCAGGTCTACGCCGCCTTGGATTAACCCTACCGCCTGTTCGCAAAAGATGTCGACCAGCTCATCGAAGCTGATATTGGATAGCTCGGGATCATCAGCGGATGGCAATTTACCGGACGGTCCGATCGAACCGGCTACGAATCTAGGCCTGCTAGCCGAATATTCATCTGCCAGGCGGCGCGCCAGGGCGGCGGCGGCCCGGTTGATTTCAATTACCTGCTCGCCCAGGCCATATTCGCCCAAGGTCAGCCGGTTAGAGCGGAAGGTATCGGTTTCGATCACATCCACGCCGACTTCCAGGAAGGAGCGGTGGACTTTCTCGACCGCCTGGGGGTAGCTGATCACGAGGTAATCGTTGCAGCCATTGGTGCGCTCGCCGCCGAAATGCTCGGCAGTGAGCTTTTGCTGCTGGAGGCTGGTGCCCATGGCGCCATCGAAGACAAGCACGCGAGATTGTAGAGCTTGAAGGTAGGAGTTATTGGGTTTCATATTAGGCGTAAGTATAGCACAGGAAATTGCGTTGAGAGACGAGAGAGGCTATGGTAAATGAAATGACCGATTGGGCTCTGCTCCCCCTGATATAATTTGGACGAATAGGGTAAGTCCAATGAGATCTGGTTATTTTCTCTTCCTTGTCATCTTTCTCCTGGCGGCCTGCGAGCCTCGTCTTTTGCCGTCGCCAGGGATTGCCCCGTCCCCGCCAACGACCATTGCCTCGACCGCAACCCCGGCCACCACATCGACGACTCTCTCCCGGGCTGCAACTCCGTCGCTAACCGCCGGGATGCCGCTAAATCCGCCATACGGCGTGGCCGGTGGAGATTCGATCGGCGATCCCTACATCCCAGAGCTAGGCAACACCGGCTACGACGTCCAGGCTTACAATCTGTCCCTCGACCTCGACCCGGCTGCTACGACCTTCGATGCCACGGTCACGATCACATCCACCGTTGCCCTCGATAACCTTGGTCGCCTCAGCCTGGATTGCCTCGGGTTGGATGTACACAGCGTCTTTGTCGCGGACCAGGCGGTCAATTTTTATCAAAATGAAACGAAAGTCTACATCGATCTGCCGCGTGTGTATGCCTTGGGTGAAACGCTGGTCATCAGGGTGGATTACCAGGGCAACTTTAAGCCTTATAGGTCGCCTTACATGCCTGGCTTTGAGCTGGGAATTACAAAGCCGGCTGCCAACGAGCTGCTGGCATTTTCAGAACCAGATGGAGCCAGGGCATGGTTTCCGTGCAACGACCATCCCCTGGACAAGGCTGAATTCCACCTGCAGGCCAGCGTTCCGGCGGGGCTGACCGCGGTATCCAACGGAGCGCTACTTGGAACGGTCCCTGCCGGCGGCAAATCCACCTTTTCCTGGTACGAAGATGATGCGCTTGCCACCTATCTTGTTGCCCTGGCCGTTGGCGAGTACCAGCGCATTGACGCTGGACCCGCAGGCGATATTCAGGTGCGACATTACGTCTTTGCTGATGATCAGAAAATCACCGACCAATTGCAGCGCACGCCGGAAATCCTGCAATTCCTGACGAACCTGATCGGGCCTTATCCTTTTGAAGAGTTCGGTTTTGTTGAAATCGAACCGACCGACCTGGCGATGGAAACGCAAAGCATGATCATGGCGGCGCGTAATTTTTGGCAGAAGAAAGATCCCAGCGAAATCCTGGTGCACGAGGCGGCCCACCAATGGTTTGGCGACCATCTGAGTCTGAGAAGCTGGGGGGAAACCTGGCTTAATGAGGGCCTTGCTACCTATATTCAATATCTCTGGCTGATGGAACAAGGCAAGCCGGAGAAGAAGTTGTTGAGCGTTGCCGAAGCGGAACTGCTGAATGTTGAAAGCGAGGAAAATTCAGCCTTGATCCATCCCGCTGCCGCCTACTTGTTTGGCGTCAATCCCTATCTCAAGGGGGCGTGGGTAGTGCATATGTTGCGCCTGGAGATGGGCGACGATGCCTTCTTTGCTTTGCTGAAAGGGTATTATCAACGGTTTGCGAATGGCTACGTCACGACTGCTGATTTTCAATCCCTGGCCGAGGAATACAGCCAGCGCAGCCTGGGGACTTTCTTTGACCAATGGACCGAGTCGCCGGTAATGCCACATCTGGATATTTCCTGGACCAATCTGGCCGGCCCTACCGAAACAGAGGTGATCGTTCAGGTTTGCCAGACCCAGCCCGGTACTCCATTCGTAATTCCGCTCGAGCTCCGCTTCGATGCAGATGAGGGAGAAACACGAAGAGAAGTGTTGCAGATCGATGAAAGCCAGGAGCGCTTCACCTTGAGCCTGCCCTTCGTCCCGGTTGATCTGGTTTCGGATCCGGATCAAAAGTTGCTAGCTGGTATTCAGGCGGATCAGGCGACCTCGATCACCCCGTGTCCGGGCCCATAATGACTCCCCTGCCCCTCCATAATCCCCTACCCACTTGCATCTCACTTACCCCATCTCTTGCCTGCCAAACAATGCCCGCAGCAGCGTGTTCTGATCCGCGTATTCTAGATCTCCTCCCACCGGTAAGCCGCGCGCCAGGCGGGTCAAGCGTACGCCCATCGGCTGGAGCTGTTGGCGCAGGTAGGCGGCGGTATAATCGCCCTCCATGCTTGGGTTGGTAGCCAGGATAACCTCGTTAATCCCCCCGGCGCGCACGCGTTGCACCAGCTCTTTGATACGTAAATCCTCCGGAGCGATGCCCTCGATGGGGTTGAGCGTGCCATGCAACACGTGATAACGCCCACTAAAGGCCGCTGTGCGTTCGAGCGCAATCACGTCCAAAGGTTCCTCCACCACGCAAATAATCGCCGGGTCACGCGCCGAACTGGCGCAGATTTCACATTCGCTGCGCCCGGCCACGGTGATGTTAAAACACACCGGGCAGAAAGTGGTGCTGGCTTTGATCTGGATTAGAGCTTCTGCCAGGTCACGCGAGACTTCTTCTGGCGCGCGCAAAAGGTAGAAGGCCAACCGGGAGGCGGTTTTTGGCCCAATGCCTGGCAGGCGCGAGAGCGCGTTGACCAGGTTCTGAATTGGCTCTGGGAGGATCATGCTCTTTTACTTTTAACGGGAAACGTTGAACGTTTCAATAGATTTTAGAACGGGAGCCCTGATGCCAATGGTCCCAGTCGATCGGCAGCCAGGTCGCGCGATTTGTCCAGGGCGCTGTTCAAAGCGGTTAGAATCAGATCCTGCAGCATTTCAACATCCGCATCCTTGAGCAACTCTGGATCGATCTCCACGCCCCGTACTTTTTGGTCGCCAGTGACGGTGACTTTGATCGCTCCGCCGCCGGCGCTGACAGTGACTGTCTCATCGGCCAGCTTGGCCTGCGCCTCGGCAAGCTGCTCTTGTAGTTTTTGGATCTGTCCCATCATACCCATGGGGTTGTTCACCTTGGGGGCTTTGTAACCTTTTGCCATTTCTGTTCCTCCTTATTGAATATCCACAATCTCGCCGCCCAGGTCGCGCAGGGCAGCCGCCACCATTCCGTCGCTTTCGACTTCTGGCGGCAGGCTTCCGGTTCCCGAGGCGACAAAACAGCGCACGGGGATTTCGACGCCCAACACCTGGAGCAGAGTCTTGCAGGTAACATCGATGTTATTGCCGCTTTCCATCTTCTTCTTGGTAAAGTCGCTGGCAAAGCCTAGATAGAGCACGCCGTCCTTCATACCGGCCGGCTTGCATGAGTTCAGCAGCCCCTGGGTGGTGGGATTATGCCCACGTGCGGCGGCGAGCACCTGGCGCCAGTTCTCTAACACCTTCCGAAAGAGCTGATCGCCAGGCGAATGCTCCTCTTCAGGTGCGGGTTCAGCGACAGGCGGGATCGAAACGTTTGCCGGGGTCGGCGGGACGTCGCTCACTTTAGCGGTCGATTTGTTCTTTGGCTCGCTGGCATGCGGCGCAAACGTTTGTCCTGCGGCTGGAGCGCTCGGACGTCCAGCCGGCGGCTCTCCAGACGCGGCAGGATTGGAGACAGGCTGAGCCTGGACAACAGGTTCCAGCGCGGCTACGAAGGCCATTTCGAGCGGCAGGGCTGGCTGCCAGGCGCCGCGCGACTCATTGGCCGCCTCATTAAATAATTGAATGATGCGTAGTAACTCGCTGTTACTGTATGCCTGGGCGTGGCGGGACATTTGGAAGCGCAACTCGGCTGTAGCATCGATCTGGTTTGTATTGCCGGTTTTCACTAAGAGAAGATTACGCAGGTATTCGACCACCTGGCGGGCCAACTGGCGCGGGTCGCTGCCGGAGTCCAGCGCCTGATGGATTTGGTCCAGCCCGGCGGCGGCCTGGTGGTCGATCAGGGCTTCGACGATGTCCAGGACGGTCTGGCTGGCGGCTGTGCCCAGCAGGTTTTGAGCTGCTTCGAGACTGATTTTTCCGGCAGCAGAGGCGAGCTGATCGAGTAAGGAGATGGCATCCCGCATAGCGCCGGTCGATTGGCGCGCCACGAGGGTCAGCGCCTCAGGCTCAACATCGATATGTTCTTGATCTGCCAAATTTTGCAGGTAGGCAGCGATCTCGGCTACCGGTATGCGCCTGAACTCGTGACGTTGGCAGCGAGAGAGCACAGTGGCGGGGATCTTATGCACCTCGGTCGTAGCAAGGATGAAAATGGCGTGCGGCGGCGGCTCTTCCAGTGTTTTCAGCAAGGCGTTGAAGGCCGCAGTAGAAAGCATATGGACTTCGTCGATGATATAGACTTTATATTTGCCAACATTGGGAGCAAAATTGATCTTATCACGCAGATCGCGCACGTCTTCAACGCTGGTGTTCGAGGCGGCGTCGATTTCGATCAAATCCAAAAAGCGCCCCTGGTTGACCGCCAGACAGTTAGCGCAGCGGTTGCAGGGTCGCCCGGCCAGGTCTTCATCCAGGCAATTGACCGCTTTGGCCAGCAAGCGCGCGGTGGTGGTTTTGCCGGTGCCACGTGGACCGGCGAACAAATAGGCATGGCCGACGCCTCTGCCGGCGATGGAATTACGCAGCGTCTGTACCACGTGTTCCTGGCCAATCACGCCATCCCAGCTTTGCGGACGCCACTTGCGATATAAAGCTTGCGACATGCCTAGAGTGTAACAGAGAGGGACAAACCGGTCAACGGGAATCCGCGCACAGCGCGGCAATTTCGCGTTCGGCGTTTATGAGTGAAAGCTGGAAGCGATCCGATGGCGCCTCCAGGTTGTAGTTCAAAATCGCCTGGTTCAGCGCTTCGAGTTTATCTTTGAAAGCATTGATTGCCCGTTGCCACTCGGCCTCTACCTGCGTGGATGGCCGTGAAGCTTGCGGCGCGCTCTGCCGCCATTCCCAGGCGCGGCTTAAATCTTCGCGCGCCGCTTGTAATGAATTGATTATTTCCTGGCGTTTTTCGATCCAGGGCAGGCTATAGCCGCTGCTTTTGAGCAGATGGTTCGCCAGACGCCATTCTGGATCGGCAAAGGGATTATCATCCAGGCGCAAAGGTTTACCCCTGCCGGAGAGATCATCGAACTTCCCTTCTTGAATGGCTTTCTGAATTTGATCTTCGATATCGGGCATGAAAACACAATTATTATTTTCTGCAAATCGCCGGAGTATCGCTCCCCACGCGCTTTAGAAAATCTAGGGTCAAGGGATGGTATAAGTTGCCTGGATGGCGCCACGTGGGTCTCGCAGGGTCACCACCATCCCCGATTGCCAGAGTGGGCGCTGCAAACCCCAATACAACTTCTCGCTGGTGTTGACGCCTATCTTGCTGTACAGTTCCAGGGGACGTTCCTTGACGAACAGCGTCACCTGGGGAAAGGTGAAGACCATGCCGCTGTTGTCTTCCAGTTGCCATCCGGCTAATGAAAGCTCAGCATCGATATTGCTCATGATGATGACATGTTCGCTCTCCAAATCGCCGGCCCCAATCACATTGTCGATCACCACCGGCCGGATTGGTACGCGCAGCAGCTCGCCTGGGCTGAGCACCTGGGAGCGCGTATAGCCATTGGCGGTGATCAAATCTTCCACGCTGACGCCATAAGTTTGGGCAATGCTCTCGAAGGTATCACCCTCCTGGACGGGATGGATCTCATAAGAGGGGGTTAGCGCCGGATCGGGCGTCTTCGTTTCTGCCGTTGTTGCTGAGGTCGGCTGCGGGGTGGGGGCTGCTGGCCTGGCCAGGTTAATGGTGATCGGTTGAATCAATCCGCCGGGTAAAGGCGTGCGGAATTGATCCCAGGCAAATAATACAGCCAGGGTGGCGCAAACCGACACGAGTACATTCAAGATTAAGAAAAAAAACAGACGTTTCCATTGTTTCATAGACAGATATCCCGGACGAATGATAGCATAATTTGGATTAGAATACCATAGCATGCCTTACATAATTGACGGCCATAACTTGATACCAAAGATTCCTGGCTTGAGTTTGCGGGCCATCGATGACGAAGTTCGCCTGATTGAACTGCTGCAAGATTTTTGCCGGGTGCAGCGCAAGCCGCTGGAGGTGTATTTTGATAACGCCCCGGCCGGGCAGTCTGTGACGCGCCGCTACGGGCAGATAACGGCGCACTTTGTCCGCCAGGGGACGACAGCAGATGCAGCCATCCGGCGGCGCCTGGCGAACCTTGGAAAGGCTGCCGCGAATTGGACCGTAATCAGCTCAGATCTGGAGGTCCAGGCAGCCGCGCGCTCTGCCCGCGCCCAGGCGATGTCGGCAGAGAGTTTCGCACGTCTCCTGATGCAAAGTTTGGAACATCCAACCTTTGGAGTCGAGGAACGACCGGCGGGTGAAATGAGCGCAGAAGAAGTAGACGAGTGGCTAAAATTGTTTTCTCAGAAGCCGGATACTCGAGACAAGAGATGAGAAAATTCTTATGGGTTTTTAATGCAAATAAGATCAAATTAGTGTATATTACAGATACGCGCACCTACTCTCCCTCATTTATTGGTATTTAGGTGCCGCGTCGCCGGCATCGGCGATCAGCACGTCCCCCCGTGTTGATGCTTCCGGTGGCCCTCCTTAGATTACCAGGCGTTCCCCCCACGCCTGGTAATTCTTTTATAGGGCATTGAATGCGCCTTTCGGGTAATCCTGCACGCAATCTGGCGCACAATAATCCACGATATTTTATTTATGCAGAATCCGGGCGGTGGAATAATACCAGCACGGTAGAGTCGTCCCCTGGCGGTTCACCGTCCATGAAAGCCTGCAGCGAGTCGTCGATGGCTTGAAGCATCGATCCTGCTGAGGCGGGGGGGCGGTCATCGCCAAAGGCTGCTTCCCAAACGCACTGGCGCAAGCGTTCGAGGCCATAATCAAGCCCATCTGGTGAGAAGGTATCGGTGACTCCATCGGTATACATCACCAGGTGATCGCCAGGCATAAGAGTCAGCGTTCGCTCTTCGACTTGCAGGTCTTCCAGGACGCCCAGGGCCATGCCGCTCCTGCTGAGCAGCTCAATGGTCTGCTCTTCTTTGCGTGCCCACATGGGAGGGTTTTGGCCGGTGTTTGCATACGTGAAGCGCCCAGATTGCACCTCAAACACGGCGTAAAACAGTGTGACGAACATGCCTTGCTGTGCGTCGGGCGCCAACAACTCATTGACTTGCCGGAGCACTTCGGCCGGCGAGATAGAGTCCTTGGCAGAGGCGCGCAATAAAGTGCGTGTCAGCACCATGAATAAGGCAGCCGGCATGCCTTTGTCGGCTACGTCCGCAATTACGAGACCCAGGCGGCCTCCAGGCAGCTCGAAAACATCGTAAAAATCGCCGCCCATCTCGCGCGCTGTGCGCCACCAGACCTTGAGATCCCAGCCTGGCAAATCAGGCAACTGGTTGGGTAGGAATGTGCGCTGGATCTCTCGCGCCAACTGCATCTCGCGTTCCAGGCGCTCCCGGATGAACATCTCGCCCTTCAAATGATCATTTTGAATCGCTAGAGCAGCTTGTTGTGAGATACCTGTCGTAATCTCCAGGCGCTTGGGACGCAGGCGTAGATTTGATGAAGCGCTGGACCGCTCACTACTACGAGATGGATCCGGCTCTTCTACCAACAATACTCCCAACGCCTCGCCGGTTACTGAGAGCGGAATCGCCTCCAGTAAGCGCGCCTCGCTGGCTAAATTTTCCCCGACAGCCTGCGGTTCAGGAGCCGCCAGGCAAGTCCAGATTTCGGGGACGTCTTCCCATTCATCATCCAATACTGTGGATATTGGAACGGCAACGATTTCGTCACGCTCCAGCGCTGCGGCAAGCAGAGGAAACTCATCCAGGGTATAAGGTGTGGTGTCCGCGTCGCGCGGCAACCCATAGGACTGCGCCAGGCGAAGCTGAGCAGATTTGCGGTCGAGCAAGTACAAGGCCACCCGTTTAACGCCTGTCAAGATTGGCGTGATGCGTACGATCGAGCCCAAGGTCTCGTGCAGATCGGTAGAGGTGACAATGGCCTGGGCCACTTGCAAAAGAGCCACGGACACGTAGGCCTCTTCCTTCTGCGATTTGATCAGGTAAATATTTTCAACAGCAGTGGCCGTTTGATGGGCAATCCCTTGCAGGATAGACAGGCGTTCGTCAAAAAAAGTCTCCAGGCCTTGTAAGGCGCTCTTCAATGGATCACTGAGGTATTGAACCAACAATGCGCCTAAAACTTCGCCATGGGCAAGCAAGGGCGCTAAAACCAGCAGTTCGAGGGCGTCAGCTTTACGATCGCTGCGAAGAAAGAGGCTGGCCAGGCGCAAGTCATCGCCTTGACGCTGGATGATGGTGGGATGCATGTCCTCCCGCAGGTGATCCAGGGCGGGTACGTCGCCTGGGGAAAAACGGCGACGGTCGAATTCGTCCTGCATATCGACGTCCAAACCAGAGGCCGCAGCGGGGAAGAAGGTTCCATCTTCGCCGGATAAGTACAAAGCGCAGGCTTTAACTCCTACCAGCATGGGTGTGATATTGACCACTGTCGTTAGGAGCTCGTTCAGATCATCCAGCGATTGAGTAGCCTCGGCGACCTGCAGCAGCACTGTGGATACCCAAACCTGTTCGTGGGCAGCCTCATATAGCTGCGTATTTTGGATGGCCACTGCAGCGTAGTTGGCAAACGCAGAGGCCATCGAGCGCGCCTCGCTTCCGTAACGCCCAGGGGTATGGTGCATCAAGGTCAGTAATCCCAGCCGTCGATCACCTACGCGCAGGGCGGCCGATACGCCAGAGTAATCAGCAGGAAAATCCAGGGCGGCTCCGAAGGCATCCTGCTCACTATCCTTGGGCCGCGTAACCGGCTGCTCGGATTGGAGCGCGTCAAAGATCCAACTCACCTGCTGTTCGCTCAGCGTGTCTGTTGGGAGGCCTCCCATTGGCGGTGTGGCTGGTTCGAGGATTTCATCCAGATTCAGGCCGACTTGGGATTCCAGCCAAACTGCATCAGCGCCGTGCAAGGCAGCCAGGCGAAGTATGGGTGTTTCACTGTTGCCATTGGTTTTGGCTTGTTCCTCGTCTAGAAACCAAATCGCAGCCAGGTCGCAGGGCAAATTGTGTTCCAACTTGGCCAGGATGGCGCTCAGCACCTCGTCCAGGTCGACCTCCGCGGAGATCATGCCGGCCACCTGGCTCAGGCTGTCAGCCACCTGCCTACGCCACTGCTCAGAACGATAAAGGCTGGCGTTGCGTAGGGCGATGGCAATGCCATCCGCCAGGGTCTCTAGCAGAAATTGATCCTGGGGGCCGAAAGCATCTACCTGCTTGCTTTGTATGTCTAAAACCCCTAATATTTCATGGCCAAATTTTAAAGGTATGCTGAGTTCGGAGAGTGTTTCATCTGGGAAGATCGGCGCTGGGCGGTAGCGATTATCCCGGTGGACATCATTAGCCAGTACCGTTTGCCCGTGCTGGGCTACCCAGGGTATCAGACCTTGCGGGTCGTCCAGGTCATAGACAAACTCCTGCTCGGTAAGCGTCTGACTGCGTGAGCCGCTGCCCGCCTCAAAAAAGATTTTGCGTCGCCCGTTATGTACTGAAAACAAGTGCACGAAAGGAAAACCCAATCGATCATGGATGAGGTTGACGATCTGGTGCAACAAGTCTTCCTGATTGAGGATCGAGGTAATTGCGTTGCCAACCTCTGAAATTGTTGCGATTTGTTCTGCTTTCCAACGGTCGACAGTTATCTGGCGGCTGGTTTGTAGGGCAGACGCTGCCTGGATGGCCAGGCTTTCGAATTGCTCGCGCTCTGCCTTTTTGAACGCCGGGCCCGAGGGACGCCGGATGGAGATTACGCCAAGGACTACTGTGCTACCGTTGCCAATATCCGGCGTAAGTAAGGGTATGGACAGGGCGGTGATTTTTCGGCGCGAATCACCATAACACGCCTGGCGGGTCTCGATGGCGCAGCGTGCCAGATGCGCTGCAGGAAGCGCAGAAAACAGAGCGTCAGCCTGGGATGCGTCCGCCTCCACGGCTTGAGATTCGCGAGACAGGCAGCCGGTTTCCAGGCCAAGCCAGCGCGGCAGCCAAATTTCAACTTGTCCACCAAATAAGCTGGCAGCCGTCTCGATAATCAAGTCGCATTGGGCTACAATAGCCCCGCCGGCCTGCATCGGGTTGGATTCAAGGGTTTCGGATCGGGCTGAAGGAATGGTATGGCTCAAGGCAAGCAACCGTTCGCTCAACTTGAGCAACTGCTGCCAGCCTGAGCCGGGCGATTTTTGGTTGGTACGGTTTTCCCCCTTGCTTTCCAGTGGGTCTTTCACCTCGCCAGGTCCTTGCGTTTGATCATGACGAGGGTGTTGCAGCCATCGCCGCTTGCCGAAGCAGGCGTAAAATACACCTCATCCATGAGTTTGCGCATGAAATAAATCCCCAATCCACCAGTTTCACGCTCTTCCAGAGGGGCGTCCAGGTTTGGCTCCGCCACGATGGTTGGGTCGAAGGCCTGGCCGCAATCGTGGAGAATGATCGCCAGCCCGATCGGAATTATCTGGCAGGTGCATTCAACCATTTCTGTGCTTTCGCCGGCATACGCGTGTTCGACAATATTTGTGAAAGCCTCATCTGTTGCCAGCTCGACGGCATAAATTGCCTTCGCATCAAATCCGCAATTTTCGGCCGCGTGTCCAACAAACTCGCGCAAAGCATCCAGGCTGATATACTGAGCGACGAAAATCTTGGACTCGTTGAAGTAATGCGGTGTAGAATCAGATGCGCCTGCTGTTTGGGATGAAGGCGTCATAGATGTTTATCGGAGGTATACTTCTGCGGTCTTAAAAATGCCCAACAGCAGTGGTAATATCATCATAGAAGCTAAATAGAGGCACGAAGCCTGCCAGGTCCAAGGCCTCATAAATGCGCTGTGGAACCATCGCCAGGACTACCTCGCCGCGGTTAAAGCGTTTACATACCTTCTGAGTGTTAATCAGGACTCGAAGGCCGGCGCTGGACATAAAATCGATTTCATTCATGTCCATGGCGATTTTGAAGCGCCCTGCATTGGTAATCGCATCCAGGGCTTCGGCCAGTTGAGGAGCAGTTTGACTGTCCACACGACCAGTGACTTTGACCAAATCACAATGCTTGTAATGAGTTGTGGTAGCTTCCATTGGCGAACCTCCGCTTGTTCTGAATTCTCGATAATCCCAAAAAATTATATCATGAGAAAATATTTAATCCTAATTAGGGTCAGTTGTCCTACGATTTCCATACATTTATCACTACCCCAACCGGGTGATTTTCGATATATTGCCTGTGAGAGAATCCCGATCCCGTGAAAACGCGCCAGACCTCATAGGAGGAATATGAAGAAACAAGGCCATAATTATCGTTGGTTTGTTGTTGGCGTCTTTTTTGTTTTTATGCTTTTGCACCAGGCCGACAAACTGCTGATTGGCCCTCTTACGACACCTATTATGGCGTACTTTAAAATTAATCGCACCCAAATGGGATTGGTTAACACTGGCGCATTGATCATCGGCGCGCTGGCATACCCGCTGTGGGGGTATTTGTATGATCGCTTCTCGCGTGCCAAACTCCTGGCTTTAGCATCATTCTTATGGGGATCATCGACTTGGTTGAGCGCCATCGCTCCGACTTTTCCCACCTTTTTGGTTACGCGCGCCTCGACCGGCATCGATGACTCTAGTTACCCCGGCTTATACAGCTTGGTTTCCGATTATTTCTCTCCCAGTGCACGCGGAAAGATATTTGGCCTTCTGGAATTATCTCAACCAATTGGCTACCTGCTAGGCATGGTGCTGGGTCTATTTCTGGGTGGGGCCGTTGGCTGGCGAGGCGTCTTTTATATCACCGGTTCTCTCGGGGTGGTTATGGCGGCTGTGATCTTCTTTGGGGTGAGAGAGGCGCCGCGCGGCCAAAGCGAACCAGAGATGGAAGGGCTTGAAGAGACGGGCCAGTATCGTTTTACTTTGAAGGCCGCCAAAGATCTGTTTAAGAAGCCTACCCTGGTGATCCTTTTCATCCAGGGCTTCTTTGGCGTTTTTCCGTGGACAGTGATCACTTTCTGGATTTTTAACTACCTGGAGACCGAACGAGGCTATTCTGAGAGCGAAGTTTTCCTGACGATGGTGGTGGCTGTCTTGGTTCTGGCGGCTGGTTACCCACTAGGCGGGGCGTTGGGAGATTGGGCTTTTAAGCGTAGCCCACGCGGTCGGGCCATCGTGGCCGGGACGGCCGTGCTCATGGGGGCAATCCTGTTTACGATCACCTTGAACGTTCCGGTGGAAGCCAGAGGCTTGTTCTTGGTCATGCTGTCGCTTACCGCCATCTTTATTCCGATGGCGGCCCCCAACGTGGTGTCGACGGTGCATGATGTCACGTTGCCAGAGGTGCGCAGCAGCGCTCTGTCAATCCAGTACTTGATCGAATCGTCTGGGGCGGCCTTTGCCCCGACTCTGGCTGGCTTGATCGCTGATCACTATAATCTAAAAACTGCGTTTCTGATAATCTGCGTTTTCACCTGGTTAATCTGCGGCGTTTTCTACCTGGCTGTAGCTCTGGTGATCCCACGCGACGTTGCTAAGCTGCGCGGCGAGATGCGCGCCCGCGCTGAACAGGAACGTGATGCAGCCAGCTCAGCGCTTTAAGTATTGTCTGCTAAAATTTCCTGTAACCGTGGGTGATCTGTGTAAAAACCACGCAATTCAGCCGGCAGCAGGGCTGCAATCTGGCACATGATCTCATCGGTATCCTGCTGTAGCTGAGATTCGCGGTCATGCGGATTGAGCGGCGGCAGCCGGTACGGCTTGCCAATCCGCAGTTTAACTTCGGCGCGCTTGAAGCGTTTTATTCGTGAAACAACTTCGTCATCCCAGGTGCCATCAACGCCCACTGGTATGACAGGCACACCGGATTTTGCTGCCAGGAAGGCCGCGCCCAGGTGAGCTTGCTGTAATTTTCCGCTGGAGCTTCGCGTGCCTTCTGGCGCCATCGTGAGCACCCCGCCGTCTTGCAGGCGTTTGAGCACCTGGCGTAGGGCGGTAAAGTCAGCGTTATATCGATCAATAAAAATCCCGTTTACTCGCCTGGCAAACCAACGCCAGAAGGCGCTCTCTCGATACTTTTCAGCGATCATTAGGATAATGTCCTGTCGATCAATGAGGTAAAAAACGAGCAGGACTTCCATGCGGCCGGCATGGTTTGCGGTAACGATCAAACTACCCTGTCCGGGCAGGTTTTCCCAGCCAATCACTTCGAGCCGGGTGAATAGCGTGATTAAGACTTTGACGATCCAGCGGACGAATTGATAACCCATTGGCTGTAATTATATATTGAATTGGTTAATTGTTTCGTCAAGTTAAAATCAAAATGGCGACCTATTTTATGGTTTAGGAAAAATCATCCTGGCATTTCTATGCCGGATGATTTTTCGATCTGACCAGCGTCGGCTATTCCGATTGAAACTTGCCTGGCCGATAAAAGACAGGCTTCGGTTAAACGTGCTTTCCAAATAAAATATTGACCAGTCTGTCTGAGGACATTATAATCAGTATAACAATTTCATCAGACCCGCAGAAAATTGCAGTGCAGTGCAGTGCTGTGCTGTGCTGTGCTGTGCTGGTCTGGTAAACCTTCGGGGCAGGGTGCGCGATCGCCATCTTATGGCGGTTTAGCAATTCCCGATCGGTGGTAAAGCCCACGAGCGGCGGTGACGTCTGACGTTACATCGCTGCAGGAGCCGGCGTAATTCCGGCGCCGACGGTATAGTCCGGATGAAAGAAGGTGCTTAAAGCGATAAGCTTGCCAACCGGGTCTCCTGGTGGTTAAGTTTGAGCTTGCATACAGCGCGATTAGCCCCGAATGAAAATGAATTCTGGGCTTTTTGTTTTAAAAAGCCATACTGTAGAAGGTCAGCAGTCGATAAGGTAGTATGGGCGCATCTGATCAATCCGAGAAACCTTTCGTTCGCAACCATCATTGGAGCAATCTTTATACATGGCTGCCGCCAATCTCCCTTCTCTTGGGCCTGGGCATTTGGTGGGCGGTGACCCGCAATGCTCGTCTGCCTGATTTCATTCTGCCCTCGCCTGGCCTGGTCTTCGAGCGCTTCTGGCAGGTTTTATTGGATGGCAGCTTGCTCAGGCATACCATGGTTACTTTGCTAGAAGTCCTGGTTGGGATGTCGATTGGTGTGCTGGCAGCCAGCGCTTTGGGTTATTGGCTGGCCAAATCGTTGGTTGTCGACCGCGTGTTGTCCCCCTACATCGTCGCCAGCCAGGCTGTACCTATCGTGGCAATCGCTCCACTACTGGTGATCTGGTTCGGTCCAGGCCTATTCTCAAAAGTTTTAATCACTGCCCTGGTTGTTTTCTTCCCGGTACTGGTGAACACAGTCGTCGGCCTGCGGTCTGTCTCAGAGGATTTGCGAGATCTATTCCGCTCTTTGTTGGCCACACCATGGCAAACCTTTGCCCATCTGGAAGTACCGGCCGCATTACCCATCTTTTTGGGCGGCCTGCGAATTGGCGCCACCCTGGCTGTGATCGGTGCGGTGGTGGGGGAATTTGTGGGGGCTGACCGAGGGCTGGGTTTCTTGATTAACGTGGCGCGCGGCCAGTACGATACTGCACTGGTCTTCGTGACCGTCCTAACCCTGGTTCTTTTAGCATTGGGTATATATGGCGCAGTTATATTTGCTGAACATCGGCTGCTTTCCTGGCAAAAGCCGCCCGATCAATCGTTAATCGTCCAAGATAAATATTTTGAAGAGAAGGCGATAAGGAATTAAATGATGACTCGAAAATTATTCTTGTATGCAATGCTTGCTGCTTTACTCCTGGCAGGCTGTTCCACCGCCCCAGCCAGCCCAACCTCAGCGGAATTGACCAAAATTCGATTGCCGATGGGCTACATTCCGAATGTCCAATTTGCGCCTTTTTATATGGCAGCCGATAAAGGCTATTTTGCCGAGGAAGGCCTGGAAATCGATTTTGATTATCAATATGAGACCGACGGTGTCGCTCTGGTTGGGGCGAACGAGTTGCCCTTCTCTGTCGTCTCGGCCGAACAGGTTCCCCTGGCACGCGCCCAAGGGCTGCCAATCGTCTATTTCCTGGCCTGGTGGCATGATTATCCAGTCGCGGTAGCGGTGAAATCCTCCAGCAATATTAAGGAATTGGCCGATTTGAAAGGGAAAAAAATTGGACTGCCCGGCCCCTTTGGGGCCAGCTACGTCGGCTTGCGGGCGCTGCTCAACGCGGCCGGCCTGCGGGAAAGCGACGTGACCCTGGATTCAATCGGCTATGCCCAGGTTGAAGCGCTGGTCGCCGATCAAGAAGATGCGGTGGTGATTTATGATAATAATGAACCCATCCAGTTAAAAGCCAAGGGTTATGATGTGCGCGTTTTTTCGGTCAGGGATTATGTCAGCCTGGCTTCCAATGGGGTGATCACCAACGAAAAGACGATCGCTGAAAACCCGGAGCTAGTGCGCCGTTTTGCGCGTGCATTTCTACGTGGGGTAGCGGCCGTCTTGGCCAATCCGGATGAAGCTTTCAACGTGTCTAAAAAATATATTCCAGACCTCCAGGAGTCTGAATGGAATACACAGCGCGAAATCTTGAATTCATCGATGACGTATTGGAAAACCAAGCAGCCAGGTTTTTCTGATCCTCAGGCCTGGGAGAATATGCAGGCCGTTTTATTGGATATGGGATTGCTCAAAGCGCCAATAGACCTAAGTAAAGCATTCACCAATGAATATATACCTTGATCGTACGAAGCCGGTGATTGTTGTCCAGGAGTTAAGCGCCATCTTTCCAAATGAGAATGGCGGTCTCCGTGCGCTCGAGAAGGTATCCTTTGAGATATGTCCGCAAGAGTTTATCTGTCTCCTGGGCCCTTCAGGCAGCGGGAAGAGTACTTTGCTGCGCATCCTGGCTGGCTTGCTGCCTGCTACCCATGGACAGGTCAGCATCGATGGCGAGACGGTGAACGGCCCGCGCCACGGAATAGGCTTTGTTTTTCAGAAAGCCAACCTGATGCCTTGGCGCACCGTCTTGGAAAATATCCTGCTGCCGTTGGAACTAATCAACTTGCCGCGCAGCCAGGCGTTGCAGCTCGCCCAGGAGATGGTGGAGCTGGTCGGTTTACAGGGTTTTGAAGACACGCTTCCACGCGATCTTTCTGGTGGGATGGCCCAGCGGGTAGCAATCGCGCGGGCTTTGATCCAAGATCCTGAAGTGATGCTGCTGGATGAGCCATTTGGGGCTCTCGATGCGTTGACGCGCGAACGGATGGCAGATGAATTATTGAACATCTGGCAAAAGAGGCGCAAAACGGTGGTGATGGTGACGCATTCGATCTCCGAAGCGCTCTTCTTGGCCGATCGTGTGCTGGTACTCAGCCATCGACCCGGTCAGCTCAACCTGGATCTGAGCGTGAATTTGCCGCGTCCAAGGGAAGACGACATGCGTTATACCCCCCAGTTTGGAGAGTTGGCCCGCCAACTGCGCTCAGCGATTGGCGAAAATTGAGCCGGGAAATTAACCGGCTATCAGGTTTGTTCAATTCCAGACACATACAAAATCGTTTTTTCTGTCACAATTGCTCAGCCTGTGGTGTTTTAATTATGTAACAGGCCGAGACTTTCAATGACCATGACCTGGACAAGATCAAAAACCCGCGCTGCCCGCGCCGACGTAGATAATGCGAAATTCGACGCGCTCTTCGAGCAGCACTGGCAGCGAATTTGTGAGGTGTTGTACCGCTTGGTCGGCGACTGGGCGGAGGCCGAGGACCTGGCCCTGGAGACTTTTGTGCGCTTGTATGAACATCCGCCGGCAAATGCACAACATCTGGGGGGTTGGCTGTATCGGGTTTCGACCAACCTGGGTTTGAATGCGTTGCGTGCCCGCAAACGGCGCCAATTTTATGAAGCCCAGGCAGCTCAAGAAAGTTTTGATGGTAAAGCGCCAGACCCGGCCTCGATCCTGGAGCAAGCTCAGGAACGTCAAAAGGTACAGCTTGTCCTGGCGCAAATGAAAACTCGTTCGGCGTTACTGCTGCTCTTACGTTACTCGAATTTCTCATACGCCGAGATTGCAAATGCGTTGGAGATTCCACCGGGTTCGGTGGGAACCTTGCTGGCGAGAGCAGAACAAGAGTTTTCCAAGAAATATATGTCGTTGTTGTGAGTAGTACATGGAGGTGCAGGGATGCATATAGATGATGGTCAAATGCGCGCTTATCTCGATCAAGAATTTGAGCCTGAGACTACCCGGCAAATCCAGGCGCACTTGCAGACCTGCACTCGCTGCCAGGCACGCGCTGACCAGGCATTGGCGCAAAGCCAGTACACGCGCGCAAAAATGGCGACCCTGGAGCCTGAAAAACCCCAGGCATATCAATCCCCTGCCGTACGGCGCGCTCGGCTAATACAGCGCCGCTCGGCGACTACAAAGGAGTATGCAAAAATGTCCGACAAATGGTACCAGCGTATCCCGCGCCCGGTGTGGGCGGCCGGGATTATTGTTGTAATCCTGGCAATTGCTTTGATGTTTGCACCTGTGCGTGCAATTGCCAATAGTTTCTTGGGGCTGTTCCGTGTGCAGCAGATCCAGGTTGTCCAGGTGAACCCCGGCAACTTGCCGCAGCAATTGGGTTCTTCGTCCCAATTCGAATCAATGTTCTCGCAAGACGTTCAATTCCAGGATAATGGCGAAGCGCAGGAAGTCGCCAGCCTGGCCGATGCCAACCGCCTGGCGGGTATCTCAGCGCGATTGCCCCAAGGCGTAGAAGGGCAACCTATCCTGGCCGTCCAACCTGGCGGCGCTGCCAATCTAACTGTGAATGTTGAACATGTGCGGGCGCTGTTGGCAGAAATTGGGCGCTCAGATATCCAGATTCCAGATGGGCTGGATGGCGCACGGGTGGATGTCCAGGTCCCCGCGGGCATTTTAGCGCGATACGGCGAATGTCAGGTAAATACGGACAAGGCGCACTTACAAGGCGGCGACCCGGATGTTGAGAGCTTGCCGCGTCTGGGAAATTGCACTACCTTAGTTCAAATGCCCAGCCCGACTATCTCTGCCCCACCTGGTTTGGATATTCAAATGATCGGCGAAGCTTATCTGCAGGTGATGGGTATGAGCCGGGAGGAGGCAGCCCAGTTTGCTCGTAATGTGGATTGGACCAGCACGTTTGTCATCCCCATCCCGCGCTATGGCGCTGATTATCAAGAAGTGGCGGTGGATGGGGTGACCGGGACCTTAATCTTGAAAACCGCACAGGGCGCCCCTCAATATCTGCTGATGTGGGTAAAGGACGGGATTGTCTATGCCTTAACCGGACCGGGTAATGCAGAAACCGCCCTGCAGGTTACCGGCTCGATGAAATAGTAGTGATAAACCTTA
>JAYRNN010000103.1:0-11423 GCA_041912175.1 Anaerolineales bacterium
CGACCCCAGCAGCCCTTTCACTGGTGGGGCGATCCTGGGAGACCGGGTGCGTATGCGCGACCTGGCCGGAGATCCAGGTATTTTTATCCGTTCCATGGCGACGCGTGGTTCATTAGGGGGATTGGCGCGCGCAACTTCGGGCATGGTTCAGGTGATGGACGCGGCGGGTTTCGATGTGATCTTAATCGAGACTGTGGGAGCTGGCCAATCGGAGGTGGATATTGCGCGCTTGGCGCATACTACTCTGGTGATCGAGGCGCCCGGCTTGGGAGATGATATCCAGGCAATAAAGGCAGGCATCTTGGAGATCGCTGATATTCTGGTAGTAAATAAGGCCGATCTCCCCGGCGCGCCGGCCACCGAGCGCGCTTTGCGAAGTATGCTGCAGCTTGCTCATCCCGCGCCTCATGTTTTTCAACATCATGGTCGATCGGAAACAATCCAAGTCGGCGCTCTGCCGTCCCCAATCTCGGCCGAATGGATCCCTCCGCTCCAGCGCACCGTGGCGACCGATGGCGTGGGCATCGAAGATTTAGCTTTGGCAATTGACCAACATTTTCATTTTCTTCATAATACCGGCGAATGGAAACAGCGAGAGCAGTCTCGCCTGCAATCGGAGTTGGACGTCCTGCTACAAGAGACATTAATGAAACGTTGGCGAAATACGATCTCTGACCAGAAATACGCTGAGGTATTGCTTAATCTGGTTCATCGGCAGCTATCTCCCTGGGAGGCCGTGCAGTCCTTGATAGATACAGATTGAGCATGGCGATCGATATTCAACCTTCGACAAGAGTCGTTTAATATGCCCGAACTTCCAGAAGTGGAAACTATCCGAAATAATTTGCGTCTTGGAGCGACGGATCAACCCTCGTTATTGGGTAAGATGATCCAATCCACACAGATTCGATGGTCGCGCAGCCTGGCTTTTCCCTCACCTGAGGAATTCGAGCATTTAATCACTGGTCAGACCTTCTTGGAGATTGGCAGACGGGGTAAATTTCTGGTTTTCTATTTATCCGACCAAGTGCTCTTAATCCACTTGCGGATGAGCGGTGATTTATTCATCCAGCTTGAAGACAAACCTGTTGGAACTCACGATCGGGTAATTTTCCATCTTGAGGGCGGCGTTCGTCTTGTATTCAATGATCCTCGAAAATTTGGGCGAGTATGGTTGGTGGATGATGCGCAACAGGTCCTTGTAGGCCTTGGACCGGAACCGCTTGATAATACATTGACGCGGGAAATTTTTTATGAGCGCTTGCGAGCTACCCGTCGCCAGTTGAAGCCATTATTGCTCGACCAAGGTTTTATATCCGGGCTGGGTAATATTTATTCGGATGAAGCGCTCCATCTGGCCCATCTCCACCCTTTGCAACGATCGAACGATTTATCACCAGAACAAAGCGACCGATTATTAGAAAGCGTCCGCTCGGTTCTAGAAGAAGGCATCCGCCGCAATGGCGCCAGTATCGACTGGGTCTATCGCGGCGGAGATTTTCAAAACTATTTTCGAGTGTATCAACGTAGCGGCCAACCTTGCCCCGAATGTGGAACACCCATTGAACGGATCATCGTTGGGCAGCGTGGTACGCACTTCTGCCCAAAATGTCAATCCAGATTTGATTAATGGCGACGATGACGTTTTCGCTTTCCGCTGCCGGTCTGCGATCCCGTGGCTGGCAGCGCGGGCTTCTGCTTTCCCGTTGACTGAGGCGCCCCTGCCTCTACTCCAATTGTTTCATCTTCTTCATCGTCATAGTTTGCATCTGTTTCGGCTGGCCCAGGCGTCGCGCTGTCATCGATTTCGGTTTTTTGCGTTTGGCTGATGGTTGCCGATGGAGCGTTCGCCAGCTCGCGCGGCCGGTAGGTGAACATGCGTGAGACGATTCCCAACCGCATATTGCTCAGCAGATCCTGGAAAAGACCGAAAGCCCGGTTCTTGTATTGCACCAAAGGATCTCGCTGCGCATAAGCTTCCAGGCCGATCGAAATTCGCAGCGCCTCCATTTGCGTTAGATAATCTACCCACAGTTCTGATGTGACGCCAAGAAGCAATTGACGATAGATCTCAGTTAACGACTGGCGACCTAAGAGCTCGATCATCTGGCTCCGTTCGTCACCGAGTAGATCTCCCAATGCTTGGTCTTGTATTTCTTGGCAGCGCGCCTCCCCGAAAGTATCAGCCATACGATGCAGCGTCTTCTCACTCAGGTCAGCGATACGAACGTTAGCCTGGCTATTCCATTCTGCCTGCCCCCACGCCTGGTACATCATTTCTTGTGCGTTTTCCAGGTGCGCCAGTACCTCAGCAGCAACATCCTCCGAGTCACGGTTCTCCAGGAACTGGGCGGCATGATAAACATAAGTGATCCGGTTGGTGCGCTGCCACACGCGCCGATGGGTCTTTTTATCAAAAATAGCTTTGGCGCCCTGGGGAATCTGCATCAGAAGGTAAATCAAAAGATTCGCATCTACGGGTGCGTTAAAACGCTCTAGCGTGCTCTGCAATTCGCGGCTGATCTGACCTTCTGCTGATGATCCATCGCCCAGGTAGCGATTTATTCGGCTATCAAAAATTGTTTCAACGGCTTCTATGACCTGATCGGCCATGGCGTTCCAGTCGCCGGTGGATAATTGCGCGCTGTTCAGTTCCAATGGCTCTTCCAACCGTCTTTCAACAGCGCTCACCAGACGAGTAACCGCCTGGCTTACTAAGGCTGTTTCGATTTGTGCGCGCACATCTTCTTCAACGGCGGATGGATTGTCGCGGATTACGCGCTGGGCTTCTGGCGAGAGCTTAATCGGTATATGCGCCAGATTAGATATCTCATTAATGATATCAATTGGTCGGCGAGGTTGTTCGTCTTCTTCAATCGAAAGCCCTTCGAAGTAAGTATCGACTGCCTCCATACGTTCTTTTATTTGGCTCTCTAATTTTTCCTGGCTTTGGTCGAGCAAAGAATCGATTGCCTGAAGTATATGACGCCGTTCGGCATCGATACAGGCTCGCGTGGCGTCGATCAACGCCTTTACAGTTTCGCCTGCATCAATCGTTTTTTGCCCGTTGAGGATGTCTTCGGATAATAGCTTTAGGGTGTAAGACGGGAAGATTTGATTATTAACGCCGAAGGCTGGTTGGATTTGTTCTAACCAGGCCAACAGCTTCCAAGGGCCGCCTTCATCGGCAAGAGCCTCGGGTACCCTGCGGTTAACCTCGGTCCGCAGCATTTCATCTACATCGTCGCTTAAATCATCTTTTGTGAAGATGAGATTACGTTGGCCATAAATCTTGGCGCGTTGGGTATTAAGCACATCATCGTATTCCAACAGATGTTTGCGGATATCAAAATTGGAACCTTCGACACGTGTTTGCGATTGTTCCACCAGCCGGCCGACCAGACCCACTTCTAACGGCATGGCGTCATCTATTTTCAGGCGTTGCATTAAACCATCTGCCTGAGCGCCGCCGAACAACCGCATTAGCTCATCTTCCAATGACAAGTAAAAACGTGAAGAGCCAGGATCGCCTTGCCGGGCAGACCGACCACGCAGTTGGTTGTCAATCCGTCGCGCCTCGTGTCGTTCAGAGCCGATGACGTGTAGGCCACCCAATGAGCGAACCTTCTCCATCTCATCCAAATGCTGTTGAAAATATTGAACTTCAGAACCGTAAATGCCATACTCAATTGGATCGAGTTTGAGAAGGGCCTCCCGGATTTCTTCCAGGGTCATCTCGTACGAGTTTTCATATCCAGCCCGGTGCAAGATCCTGTGCACTGAGCTCAATATTTCCTCGGCTAGCTCACCGCCCAGCTTGATATCGACGCCGCGTCCGGCCATATTCGTGGCGATGGTCACCGCCCCATAGGCGCCAGCGCCAGCGATGATCTGGCTTTCTTCGGTGTGTTTGCGCGCGTTTAAGACCTCGTGCGGAATGCCGCCTTGCAGATCAGCGATTAACCGGTCGCGATCTTCAACAGGAATCCCTAGTAGCTCCCTCAGTCTCTCAAGGTTGCCTGCATCCTCGGGATTAAACGAAACGTCCAAATCGCGCCCTAACTTGCGCATTTCGCTGACATCCAGTGTGTCAAGCGGCTGGTTCATGAATTGCAATTCAGGAATCTGGCGGCCGTCCTCCTCCTTATTATTTTTCTCGAGCCAATAGTTGCGTAGGAGCAGTACCTGGCACAGCCGCCGAAGCGGCTCGGATCGCAATCGATTGGAAACACGTTCCGATAGTTCTACTGAAGTGGTGCCAACCAGTAGAGGTCGTCCTAAAACATGGTTTTGGAGGATTTCTCTGGCAATCGCACGCAATTTGGCTTCTTCGGTGCGATACACCATGTCGGTGTAGTCTTTACGTCGCCAATAGACGGGGGATTTTTGGGGATCATCCTTGTGGGTGTAATACCGGTATTTGTAGCCTTGAGGATCGCGGGCTTCTAATTCTTCAAGTCCTGAATGTGGCCGGGAGGCCTGGTATTCCAGGTTTGTCGGGATGGCCAGGACGCCTAGCTTGTAGATCTTATCAAATTCTTCAGCTTCGGTGACGGCAGTGCCGGTCATTCCGGCTAGCTTTTCGTACATACGGAAGTAATTTTGAATGGTAATCGTGGCATAGGTGACAGATTCACTTTGAACTTTGACGCCTTCTTTGGCTTCGACCGCCTGGTGAAGTCCATCTGACCAACGCCGCCCGGGCATTAAACGACCTGTGAATTCATCGATGATGACGACTTTACCGGCTTGCACTAAATAGTCCTTATTGCGCCGGAACAAAAATTGGGCGCGCAAGGCCTGCTCCAGATAACCCAACATTCGCGCCTGCTCGGGAAGGATATCTTCAGGCCGGTCTGGATCGCGTAGCGTTGTTCCCAAAGCTTCTTCAACGTGCATTTCGCCGACTTCAGAAAGCGTGACCGTACGATCCTTTTCGCTGACCTCATAATCATCGGGGCGCAAAGTCCGTACTACCTGCGCCATCCGGATATACCATTCCGCTTCATCTTGGGCCGGGCCAGAGATGATCAGTGGGGTTCGGGCTTCATCGATGAGTACATTATCAACTTCATCGACGATGGCATAGTAATGACCGCGCTGTACACGATCTTCCAGGCGCATTGTCATGTTGTCGCGCAGGTAATCAAAACCAAATTCGCTGTTGGTTCCATAGGTAATATCGGCGGCATAGGCGTCCTGCCGGAGCACCATCGCGAGGTAATTCTGATCTTCATGCGGGCTCTCGCGCTCAAAATCAACCAGGAAAGCTTTTTTCCCGTTCTCGGTGCGAGCGGCCATCTGCAAGACGCCCACGTTCATCCCCAATGCGGCATAAATCGGCGCCATCCAGCGCGCGTCACGCCGGGCCAGATAATCATTAACGGTAATGAGATGGACGCCACGTCCCACCTGGATGCCATCCAGCGCCTTAAACGACCATTTTTCCGATTGGGGGCCCCACCGTTTTTGAGCCAGCTCGATCCAATCCGGGTTTAATGCCAGCGCGTTAAGATATACGGGTAAGGTTGCGACGAGGGTTTTACCTTCGCCAGTACGCATCTCTGCAATCTTACCGTGATGCAATGCTGATCCGCCGATGAGTTGCACATCATAATGCCGTAAGCCGATCGTACGTTTGCTGGCTTCGCGCACGGTTGCGAATGCTTCTACCAGAATATGGTCTAAGGTTTCTCCATCTGCCAACCGACGCCGGAATTCGACTGTTTTGCCCTCAAGCTCACCATCGCTGATTTTTTCGTATTCGATTTCTAATGCGTTGATCTGATCTACCAGATCAGAATAACGGTCAACTTCTCGTTTATTGGGGTCGCCCCCGAAGATTTGTACAAATTTCTTTAACATAAATCTTTACCTCGTGCGTCGGATTATAGCATAGCCATGTTAGAAGAATCTATGAATATTAATGAATAGCATCTTAAAAATTTTACTGATGAATTTAAAGCCGTGCTATAATCTTCTAGTTCAGGCATCGTTGCTTATCTCTTCGGTCGGTAAAATAATAAATTAAATAGCGCTCGAGTTTTGTAAACATGTCATTTGTCCACCTGCATGTCCATTCTGAATACTCGTTACTTGATGGCTTCAGTAATATTAAGAAGCTGGTACAGCGCGTCAAGGAATTAGACATGCCGGCCGTGGCCCTTACAGACCATGGAACGATGTTCGGCGTGATTGATTTCTACAATGCTGCGACCCATGCCGGTGTAAAACCCATCATTGGGGTAGAAGCCTACCTGGCGACGCGCGGTATGACTTCACGCGATGCGAACCTTGATAAGAAATCAACACACTTATTGCTTTTAGCCGAAAATGAAAAAGGTTACCAAAACCTGTTGCGGATCGCCAGCGCAGCACAATTAGAGGGCTTCTATTACTATCCTCGGATTGACCATGAATTTCTGGAGGCCCATTCTGAAGGATTGATTTGTACCTCCGGTTGCATGGCGGCGGAGGTTCCACGCCTGCTATATCAAGGAGATCTAGAAGGCGCACGTAAACAGCTTGATTGGTATTACAGCGTCTTTGGAGCCGATCGCTTTTTCCTTGAGTTGCAGCAGCATGATATCAAAGAGCTCGAGCAAATCAATAAAAACCTGGTAATACTGGGTCGGCGCTACGATGCGCGCTTTGTGGCTACCAACGATGTTCATTACATCAACCAAGAAGATGCTCGATTACAGGATATTATGCTGGCCGTTCAAACCGGGTGTTTACTCAGCGACCCGAACCGGATGCGGATGACAGACAGCACCTATTACTTGCGCACACCGCAGGAAATGGAACGACTTTTCGCCGAGGTGCCCGAAGCATTAAGTAATACACTCTTGATTGCAGAACGTTGTAATCTGGACTTGGGCTTTAAGGGATATCGTCTGCCTCAATTCGAAGTACCGCCTGGGTACACTCCTGACACATATCTAAGCGAATTATGTCAGGCAGGCCTCGTTCGTCGTTACGGTGGGCGTGCAGATGATCCAGCGGTTCGGGAGCGCCTCAGTTATGAACTAAGTGTGATCCACCAGATGGGTTTTGATACTTATTTCCTGATTGTATGGGATTTGTGCCGTTATGCTAGCGACCATGATATCTGGTATAACGCGCGTGGTTCTGCTGCTGGTTCCATCGTAGCCTACACACTCGAGATCACGATGGTCGATCCAATCGAGCATGGCCTCATATTCGAGCGGTTCTTAAATCCGGGACGCATTTCAATGCCAGATATCGACCTGGATTTTCGAGACGACCGCCGCGCTGAAATGATCGAATACACTGCCCGTAGATATGGCGAGGATAAAGTTGCCCAGATTATTACCTTCGGCACTCTTGGGGCGCGTGCAGCCATACGCGATGTCGGACGCGTCATGGATGTACCTCTTACCGAAGTCGATCGCGTGGCCAAACTCATCCCCAATATACCTGGCAAAGCGGTAAGTATCGAACAAGCCTTAGACGATGTAACTGAATTTAAACAGCTTTACCAAAATACCCCCTATCTTCGAGATTTAATTGATACCGCTAAGAAAATGGAAGGCGTGGTACGCAATGCCGGCACCCATGCAGCGGGGGTGATCATAACCGATAAGCCGGTTATCGACTATATCCCCTTACACCGGCCGACCGGCAGCGCCGCCGAGAGCCCGGTCAAGATGGTCACGCAGTATGAAATGTCCGTGCTGGAATCTTTGGGATTGCTCAAAGTCGATTTCCTGGGGCTGGCTACCTTGACGATTATGGCGCGGGCGTGCACCTTAATCCGCCAACGCCATGGCGTTGATCTCAACTTGAACAATATTCCTACCGACGACCCTGCCATCTATGAACTTCTTGGACGGGGCGAGACAGCGGGTGTGTTTCAGGTGGAAGGTTCCGGCATGCGGCGCTGGCTGATGCAAATGAAGCCCAAAGAACTGGCAAATGTGATCGCCATGGTAGCGCTGTTTCGACCTGGACCGATGGATTTTATTCCCGGGTATATCCGTAGAATGCATGGCGAGGAGAAAATTGAATATCGCCACCCAACCTTGGAGCCGATATTCAAGGAGACCTTCGGGTACCCGGTCTATCAAGAACAGCTTATGTTCGCAGTGATGAATCTAGCCGGATACACGGCGCCTGAAGCGGATGATCTGCGTAAAGCGATTGCCAAAAAACTAAAAGAAAAGCTGCAGAAGCATCGCCAGAAGTTTGTCGATGGCTCAGTTAATAACGGGATTTCCGAGGAGACTGCCGGCGCAATTTTTGATGATTGGGAAGAATTTGCGCGCTATGGTTTTAATAAGAGTCACGCGGTGGATTACGGCGTCATAGCAGTTCAGACGGCTTATCTCAAGCTCCACTATACTGTGGAGTATATGACAGCCCTACTTTCCGTAAATAAGAATGATACGGCTAAAGTAGCTTTTTATGTGGCGGACTGCCGTCGAATGGGTATCAACGTTGAGGCCCCGGATATCAATAACAGCGGGTGGGATTTCTCAATCGAAGATTGCCCTGACGGGGCAGCGGTCATCCGTTTTGGGTTAGGCGCGGTAAAGAACGTCGGCCAGGCTCCGGTAGAGGCGATTTTAGAAGGCCGACAGAACGGACCTTTTCGAGATCTGAATGAATTCGCACGGCGTGTCGATTTACGTCTGGTTGGAAAGCGCGCCCTCGAGTGTTTAATCAAGGTAGGGGCATGCGATCAAATTGGTTCACGTACCGCGCTCCTTGATGCGTTAGATCGCATAATATCTGTTAGCGCCTCGCACTTCAGAGCTGCCGAGGCAGGCCAAATGAGCCTATTCGGCGTCCACACGGGTGTAGAAGAAACAATCAGCTTGCCACAGGTTATTGGAGACGCCAATCGGCGCGAGATTTTGAATTGGGAACGTGAATTGATCGGCTTATATGTGTCTGACCACCCCCTTAGCCCAGTGATGGAGGAGTTGACCCAGGCGGTGACACATTTCTCGGGTCAACTCAGTGAAGCTCAACCCCAAGAGCGCGTACGTGTTGCCGGGCTGATCACTCATATCCGTCATCATCAGAGCAAAGCCGGCAAGCCAATGGGGTTTGTTACGATTGAAGATTTGCAAGGCACGATCGAACTCGTGATATTTCCAAAAACCTGGGAGCGCGTATCGACGATCATTGACTTTGACAAGATAATCCTGGTTGATGGCAAGGTCGATGCCGAAGGCGCTGAACCGAAGGTGCTCGTGGATAATATCACCACAGAATTTAAATTGCTTGCTCCATTGGCCGAATCCCGGCCCGCCGCGGTTTCGACCAAAAGGCCGCCAGTCACTAATGAAAAGCCCGCGCAAAACGGCTCGCGCCAGATGCAGCCAGCCGCAGCGGTTCGAAAACCGGAGATTCCGAAAATTACAGTTCCCGAAGAGACTGAGCAAGTTGATCGAGGGCGGTCGCTAGCTGAGGCGCATTGGGATCTTCTTGATGAAGCCTGGGAAGCGAATATACCTCCACCTCCTGATGAGTTCCCTTTTGATTCACAACTCGTCCAAGAAGTGTATGCCGAGATGATGTCCGATGTGAGCCCTCTAGAGGATGGTCACGATACTGAAGGGCAAAATCAGTCGCCTGCCAGCCCTTCCTCCGTGCGGGTGGAGACGGCCGTAGTCGATACGAAGGTTCAATTACCCAGTAAAGTCTCCGAGCTGGGCGCTGTAAATCTGCCGCCTTATCTGGTGCCGCCTAGTTTTATTCCCAACGAAGAAGGCGCAGTACAAATGATTACGATCGTGCTGCGTTCCACCGGAGATAAGACACGTGATGTACTCAGGTTGCGCCGAATTCATGGGATTATCACATCGTATCCGGGAAAGGATCGATTTGCTTTTCATGTTTTTGAGCGAGGACGGGGTTATCTATTAGAGTTTCCGAACCATACGATCGGGAATTGCCCAGAACTACTGGCGCGGCTAGCTGCTTTGATCGGTGTTGATAACGTTCACGTCGAAAAGATCACTTTTCAATAATTTTCGACGCACTGAAAGAGGATTTATACAAAACCCGAGGATGCAAGTGATCCTCGGGT
This sequence comes from Anaerolineales bacterium, assembly GCA_041912175.1. Lineage (GTDB taxonomy): Bacteria > Chloroflexota > Anaerolineae > Anaerolineales > UBA4823 > CAZAGA01. Next base: position 10,061 of record JAYRNN010000103.1, read on the forward strand.
TTTGTTCAATAATTTCCCTGCTGAATTCGGATCGATTAATCACCGGTCATAATCAGCAAAGGTTTGTTTTCGAAGCTCTCGTATTTTGGTCGTAGGCGATCTGCGTTATAGAATTTATCTACATCCACAAGCTTCTTGCTGCTGGTGACAACGTCGATTGGCATGTTATCGTAGCGCCCGTTCTTTAAGACTACCAGACGTCCGTGGATGCCGCTCAGTATCAAGTCAAGCGCCAGGTTACCGTAGGCCATGGGTACGATCGAGTCGATTGCATCTGGATCGCCGCCGCGCACCATGTAGCCTAGTTTCTGGTTAATGATACTTATCTTCCGACCATTATTAAATTGGGCTGTTCTTTCCTGGATATTGGCAGAAATCAGGTCGCCAATGCCGCCTAACTTGGCATGACCGTATGCATCTGTCGTCCGATCCATAAAGACCATTTCGCCGCCTTCAAACATAGCGCCCTCGGAAACCAGTACAATTGAGTATTTACTGGGATTGTTGTTTCGATCCATTACCAGCAATTCGGTCAGCCGGTCAATGTTAAATCTATATTCGGGAATGACACATCGCTGAGCAGCCCCGGCCATGGTCGGCAGAAGCGCTGTGAAACCAGCATAACGACCGAATACCTCCAGGACCATGATCCGCTCATGCGAGCCAGCGCTGGTACGTAGGGTGTTCGTCAGTTGGATGGTGCGAGTTATACAGGTGCTGAATCCGATGCAGTAGTCAGTGCCGGGTACATCGTTGTCCATCGTTTTTGGAATGGCGATCACTTTAAAACCTTCCTGGTACATTCGCACGCCATAGCTCAAAGTGTCATCGCCGCCGATGGGGATCAAGTAATTAATCCCAAGCCATTCCAGGTTGCTCATTACTTCTGGAGTCAGGTCATTGACATCCGCGCTATATTGGTCCTTCAGATGTGCTGGGACATCGCTTTTCTTCACGGTGCTTGGACGAGTGCGAGAAGTGTGTAGAAAAGTGCCGCCTGTCCGGCCTGCTCGATTGACAACATCCTCGGTTAAGATTTGGAAGTTCTCACTATTGTCATAATCTTTATCTCGGATGAGATCGACCAAACCACCCCAACCTCGCCGGATGCCGATTACTCGATATCCTTCGCGCAGGGCGCGGAAGGTCACTGCTCGGATTGCCGGGTTTAAGCCTGGGACATCGCCTCCGCCAGTTAAAATACCGATCGTACCTTTATAATTTAGATTATTGGTCATTTTATTCCTACCTTAAATGGAGTTATTATCTATCGCATATCGTTTTTTATATGCCGGGCATAATTTTACCTCTATTTTTTACCCCGAGATGGATAATTGTCGTTAAAATTTGCCCTGGCCGGAAA
>JAYRNN010000104.1:0-4012 GCA_041912175.1 Anaerolineales bacterium
CAGCTTCGCTCTTGACATCTGGCAGTTTCAGGACAATAATCGACATGGCAGTCTCCGGTTGATGGTTGTCTGTTCAACTCCCATCTTACCAGAGACTGCCTCTTTTTTTTCCTCTACCAACCGGTTTTGTGACAATCACATTATTCTACGCACCAGCGATCATTAAGTTGCAGTTTCCATAATGTTATAATCGTAAAATGGAAATATCTCAGCAGGAAATTGCACCCGGTCGGTATCAGCTTGTCCCGCGTACATTGATTTTCATTACATATAAGGATCAAATCCTATTACTTAAGGGTTCCCCAGGTAAGCGTCTATGGGCTGGTTTATATAATGGCCTGGGCGGGCATATTGAACGCGGTGAAGATGTAATCAGCGCCGGGCGTCGGGAATTATTCGAAGAAACCGGCCTTGGAGATATTTCATTGCGGATATGTGGTGTGATCACAGTTGACACGGGTCGGGAATCGGGCATTTGTATTTTTGTTCTGCATGGTGAGGCTGACCAGATAAACGTTAAATCCTCCCCCGAGGGTTCGCCAGAATGGATCACGATGGATCGAATCGGAACCCTGCCTTTGGTGGAAGATTTGCCCGTCTTGCTTCCGCGCCTCCTCGCCATGCGTCCAGGAGACCCGCCGTTTTCAGCTCATTACCACGCGCTTTCAGGGGAACGTCTTAAAATAATGTTTAGCGATGAATCACAATTCCCATGAAAAAAATATTTACTACATTTCGCGATCCTGTGAGCGGTCTGACACACTTTTTTGCCGCGATTGCTGCCTTATTGGGGCTGGGGCTGCTTCTAATCATCGCCCGGTCGGATTATTGGAAGCAGATTTCCTTGTTGATCTACGGCTTCAGCCTGACGCTGATGTTCTCCGCCAGCGCAGCCTACCACCTGCCAAAAGCCAAACCTCAGGTGATCTTATGGTTACGCAGGTTGGATCACACCGCCATCTACCTTCTGATCGCAGGCACCTATACCCCGATTTGTTTGAACATGTTCACTGGATTCTGGAAATGGGGAACCCTGGCGGTCATCTGGTCCTTAGCATTGATTGGAATTATCGTTAAGATGTTTATGATCAATGCTCCCCGCTGGGTTAGTGCGGGTATCTACATGGCGATGGGCTGGTTATCATTGATTGCGATGAAAGAAATAATACGGACCATGCCGGCGGCTGCGATCGGCTGGCTGATATTAGGTGGGGTAATCTTTTCTCTTGGCGCAGTGGTTTATGCGACCAAACGCATGAATTTCAAGCCGGGAATCTTTGGTTTCCATGAGTCCTGGCATATCTTTGTCATTCTGGGCTGTCTCTGCCATTACATCTTGATCGTCACCTATATCGCTTGATTAAGTTGAATTGATTAATATTTATTCCGCTGGCAAAACGAAGCGCATTAACCGGCTGTTGCCGGAATCGCTTATCCATACACCGCCTTTTGGATCCACCGCAACAGACCCCGGCAGCCCAAAAGTATCCTGTCCGGCGCCATAATCACCCCAGAAACGGATGATTTCACCCTGGTCGTTGAACTGCAGCACGCGGTATCCTTCTGGATCTACCGCAAATACATTTCCGGTTGCATCGACAGCGATGTAAGGTTTATTATCCAGCGACTGCCCATACCAGGCGGCCACATCCCACATCCGATCCGGAATAAAAATCCCGTCCTCTTCACGAAAAACTTGGATGCGTTGGTTCCACGTGTCGGCCACGTACACCTGGCCTTGCTGATCGATAGCCAGGCCAACCGGCTCATCGAATTGACCGATGTCAAGCCCAGCGCTGCCGAATTGAGTCAGGTACTTTCCGTTGGCATCGAAAACAACGATTCTTTTATTGCCCGTATCCGTAACGAAGACTCTGCCCTGGGCGTCCACAGCAACGTCGCGCGGTCCCCAGAATGCTTCAGGTTGTTCCGCCGTGCCAAAGTAGCCCCACATCGTAAGGAATTGCCCATCCGGGCTAAACTTTTGAACGCGGTGGTTCCAGGTATCAGCCACATACACGGAACCATCGGGCCCAACCGCGATGCCCCACGGCATGTTGAAAGCCCCGCCGGCTGCCGCTCCCTGGGCAGCATCAGCAAAGCTGCCCCATGCCTGCAATGGAGTCCCATCGGCGGCCAGATGCTGAATCCGGTTATTTTCGGTATCAGCTACATACAGACTGCCATCCGGTGCAAAGGCAATATCGCGTTGGCGCTGGAATTGGCCGGGTTCACTTCCCGGCCCACCGATGACTTGATCCGCAGAAAGAGTGATTTGCTTTCCTTCATACGGATCGGCTTGAATTTCTAGCGCCACCGGGGCGGAACCATAATTCCACAGTTTTGAAGTGATATCTTTGCGAATATACAAGCGCATGCGCGCCGAAGGGTTCCAGTTCTCCAAACTCATATCTTTGCCTGTCACCTGGCCGTAGGCGGTATAGTCACGATTGAGCCAAATATCGAAAAGGGCGGCTCGCATAGCAGGATCAGTCAGCGCATTCTTGATCCGTTCCCAGGTCAAGTTGAAATAATCCTGGTTTGGCCACCATAAGCGGATATAGTCGAACTGGTCGTAGGCCTGGCCAACAATCGGTTCGATTTTTCCGAAGTTACCATCGCCTACGATAATCACCGGAACATCACGCAGGCTGCGGCTCGGCGTGGCGCCAAAATATTGAGCGTTCGGATAATGGCGCAAATACCACCAGAAGGGGTATTCGCCGTCATAGGCGACCTGCAGGGCCAACCCATCCGTCGTGCGGCGCGAGATTTCTTCTACCTGGCGCATCACTTCCTTCACCCCTGGAGCTGAATGAGCGTATACGAGCAGTTCATTCGCTTGATCATAATTAATATAACTGGCTTGAAATGCAGTCCTGGCGGTTAGTAAGCCCATCATCGCAAATATGGTCACGCTGACCAGGCGAAGAAATTGTGTCAAAGGCCAGGGATTGACGAGCTTCCAGAGGATAAATCCGCTCACCAGGGCTACCAGGAAAGAAGTTGCGAAGGTACTGGTAGCCTGCAATTGATCGAGGTTCATGCCCTTAAAAGGTGGGTTAGCTCCTAAGAGCGAACCAACGGCTGCCGAAAAGCTGAGCAGAAAGATCGCCAAGATCAGAAGTACCAACCAGCCGCGCAGCTTGCGAAAATAGCTCCAATCGGTCGTATCGACCAGGTAACCCAAGGCCCAACCTCCAAACAGGACCATCGGCCAGGCGATATGGACCGTCAGCCAGGGCATTTTTTCGCCAGCCATCGTAAATGCGAGGATGCTGGTGATCACCCAAAAAACCAGGAGAGCCAACGTGGGCGGCGCTTCCAATTCACCGGCTGCAGGCATCAAGGCGGTATCCCATTTCGACTCTTCTGTAGGCGCTGCGGATGCCGACTTCTCTGCAACCTCGCGCTCTGCCAGGTCAATTTGATGATCCTTGAACGCTTGTGTGAATCGCAGGAGTGGGCGTTTGCCAAAAATGAGCAAAACAAAACCAAACAGGCTGGCTATCGCAGGCAAGTACTCGTAAACAGGCACCTGGACAAAAATGTAATAATACCAGGGCTGGCTACCGCGCTGGACTCCTTGTTGTTTGAGCCAGTAACCTAGCGAGCCCACCAAACCCGTGAAGAAGCCGGCGCCATTCGTAAACACGGTCGTATAAAAGACGGTGAAAAAACCATAGAAAGCAGCCGCGTTAATCAACCACAATTTCGGATTCCATAACAACCCGATGGCAATCCCGGCGATTGTCATTGGCACTAAGAAAACTGCAATATGCCAGATATCGGTCATCGAGAGGGCGGCCACATCGGTTGCATTGGTGGGGACATTCCAGCCCACGAAATAAACCGGAAACGCTGAAAGCATCGGTAATACTAGCGAACCAATCAAAATTAGCAGGCCAAAAGAACGTTCTTGGCGTAAGCGAGACCACGAGAAACCTCGGATTAAGAAATAAAATGCCGCGATGATCGCTGCCATCCCTATCGTTAACAAACCCACTGCAAG
>JAYRNN010000105.1:0-24076 GCA_041912175.1 Anaerolineales bacterium
CTGCGATTAGCTACTGCACTGGCCGGTATACTTTTCATTGTTTTATTTCTTGGGGATTTGCTGAGCCAGCGTACTGTAATGGCCCCTGCCCAATTCGACGCGGCTATGCTAGCGGAGGAGGTAACCCAACCTGAGGCTGCCCCGCTTTCCCAGGTCGTTCCTGAGGAAGCTCCAGACGAAGCAGCGGGAGCGCGTGAAGCGCCCCCGCCTGCGGCCCTGGTTGCCCCGACAGAAACGCCGACGGAAGCTGCAATGCAGGCGTTCGAGGCGCCGGCGGAAGCCAAAACAGCGCCCAAAATTGCGCCAACGCCCGTAGCGGCTGAAGCAACTGAGGCGGCTGAAGCGGTCGAAGCGGCGACCCTGCTCTCCGAGCCAACACCCCTGCGCCAAACGATATTTGGAATCGATCGACGTATCTGGCAAGGCTTAGAAATTCTGTTGGCCCTAATGGCGATCGCTGGCGGTCTGTCCTGGTTCATCCTTCGCCGCCGCGCTTGAGGAGTGATCCAATTTCCGCCCAAATATCTACGGATATCAATTATTGTCTGCGCTGCGGAACCACTTTGGTCCGGGAGGAGCGTTTTGGCAAAGTTCGCCCTGTCTGTCCTGCTTGCGGGTGGATTTATTTCGCAGATCCCAAGGTAGCCGTAGCTGCATTAATCGAGGTGGATGGCCAGGTGTTATTGGTCCGCCGGGCGGTCGACCCATTTCGTGGGTGTTGGACCCTGCCGGCTGGGTTTGTTGATGCCGGCGAGGACCCGGTTGATGCGGTCCGCAGAGAATGCTTAGAGGAGACTGGTTTGGCGGTAAAGGTAGACCATCTGGTTGATGTCTTATATGGATTGGAACATGCACGCGGTGCGCATATCGTGATCGTTTATCAAGCCCAGGTGCTGGATGGGGAGATTAGCGCAGCGGATGACGTGGATCGGGCGGCATTTTTTGAAAGGGATAGGCTGCCTGAACTAGCCTTTAGCACCACGCGTAGAGTTCTTGGACTAACTACGTAGTCGGGGCGTAAATTGTACATTAATTAAGAAAATATTGCAGCGTATCGGGTTGTCATAATTTAGACTTTTATGGTACACTCTCTCATCAATACCGGGTGGTGCACATCTGGTATTTTCCATAGATAGTTCAATAATTTACAATGAAGGAGTAATTGACATGACTTCCAAGATGTACAGGCCAGTCGCTCTATTATCCTTGGTCATTTTACTATTGGTTAGTTCGGCCTGCGGCGGCGCCAAGACCCCCGTCGCCACCCAGGCGCCCGCAGCCACCCAGGCCAACGTTGAGCCTACTCAACCGCCTACGCCAACGGTTGCTCCTACAGAAGCTCCTACGGAAGCGCCTGCCGCTGAAAAGCCTTCGGGTGCGATCAGTACGATCACGGATGCCAAAAAAGCCATTATTCAAATTGAGTCGCAAGGTTCCTTTGTCGATCCGCAAGTAGGTGCGATTACCAACGGCGCCGGGCGTGGCTCGGGCTTCATTATTGATCCTAGCGGGTTGGCTGTGACGAACAACCATGTTGTGACCGGCGCCGCATTGCTAAAAGTATGGGTGGGCGGGGACCAGAATAAAACCTACAATGCGAAAGTTATTGCTGTTTCTGAATGCGCTGACCTGGCATTGATCGATATCGAGGGGGATGGATTCCCATATCTCGACTGGTATAGCGGGCCAATTGATGTTGGTAATGAAATTTACGTGGCCGGCTTCCCGTTGGGTGATCCAGAATACTCACTTACCAAGGGCATCATTTCTAAGGCCAAGGCGAATGGCGAGACCAATTGGGCCTCAGTTGACTCGGTCATCGAGTATGATGCCACCACCAACCCCGGCAATTCTGGCGGCCCTGTTTTAACCAAGGATGCGCAAGTGGTTGGCGTGCATTATGCTGGCAACGGTCAAACTCGTCAAGCTTTTGGTATCTCGCGGGATTTTGCCAAAGGCGTGGTCGAACAACTCAAGAAGGGTGAGAATCTGGATTGGGTCGGTGTAAACGGCCAGGCGGTTTCGAATGAAGATGGCAGTCTCACTGGAGTGTGGGTTTCATCTGTCGAGTCAGGCTCTCCTGCGGATAAGGCTGGCCTTCAGGGCGGCGATATCATTATCAAAATGGAAGATTTAGTGCTGGCTACTGATGGCAGCATGGCTGATTACTGTGACATCTTGCGCAGCCATTCCTCGAGCGACACCCTCGACGTGGAAATCCTGCGCTTTGCTTCGGGCGAACTCCTCGACGGGCAGCTCAACGGTCGTGAACTTGCAGTTTCTGCTACATTAGATACGAGTGGTAGCTCCAACTCGAATGATTCGGGCAGCAATGCGAATAGTCAGACCGGCGACACGGGCACTGCCAGCGGCGTCTATAACGAAAATGCCAGCCAATCGGGCGAATCGTATTATGAGAGCGATTTTGATAATCCTTTGAACGATTGGGTGTACTTCCTTACCAACGGTCAGGAGAGCGGCGCGAATGCGAATATCGAGAACAGCAAATTACGCATCGATATAACCGACCCCAATACCTGGTTATATTTCTACCTGGAGCCGCTGCAAGTAGATAATGTCCGTGTGGATACCAAAGTAGAAAACCTGGGACGCAATAATAATAACGTCAGCTTGATCTGCCGCCATTCTGACGCAGGCTGGTACGAGTTCAATGTAGCCAACAATGGTGAATATACCATTTTCCGCTATGACCCTGCCCTGTCGGACCCCTACATTGCTTTATTTACCGGCGGTTCGACGGCAATCAAAACCGGTAAGGGTACGAATGAGTTAACCGCGATTTGTAATGGGGATAAGCTGACCTTGGGCATTAACGGTGTGGAAGTACGCACCGTGCGTGACCAAAACTTAAAATCGGGCCAGGTTGGGTTCTCTTTATCGTCGTTTAGTGTTACGCCGATTATTGGAGAATTCGACTACTTCGTTGCCAGCGTGCCATAAGTCGATCTTTGATAATAAAACTGGCGCAGTCTGTCTTGATGCGCCAGTTTTATGGTTAAATTTGGCTATGTTGGCTTGCGTATTCGAGTAAATCGCGAGCGGAGTGCAGCGTGCCCTCGCTGATCCCGCCCAGCATTTGAGCTAATTCGTTCAGGCGCGCTTCCCCTTCCAACTGCCTGATCTGAGTGGTGGTGCGGCCTGCTTCCACATGTTTTACGACATGTAAGTGCAGCTCACCAAATGCCGCCAATTGTGGAAGATGGGTAATACACAGCACCTGGTGTTGTCTGGCCAGCGACCAAAGCTTCTCGCCCACCACGGTCCCTACTCGCCCACCAATGCCCTGGTCAATTTCATCGAAAATCAAGGTAGGGATATGGTCAGCTTTAGCCAGAACCTCTTTAAGCGCCAGCATCAACCGTGAGGTTTCGCCGCCAGAGGCAATTTTGGCCAATGGCTTGAAACCCTCGCCCGGATTTGGGGCGATCAGGAATTCAACCTTTTCCACGCCGGTAGCCCCATATGCGACACGCTGTCCATCCTGTAAGGCGACGCCTTCCGGATCTGGTTGTTGGATGAAGTCAACCTTAAAGCGAGCCCCGGACATGTGCAGGTCTGCCAGCTCGTTTTCGATGGCTTTCCCTAGTTTCTCGGCAGCCCAACGGCGTTTCTCGGCCAGAGCCTCTCCTTGTTGACCTAATTGCTTGAGCAGACTTGCTTGCTCCCCAGCTAATTTTTCAATCCGCTCAGCAGCATGGGTGATGGCATCCAACTGAAGCTGGGCATTTGTTGCAAAGTCCAAAACAGCCGTGATGGTTTCTCCATATTTGCGTTTCAGGTTTTGGATCAGACCCAGCCGCTCCTCGACTTGGTCGAGACGGCGAGGGTTAAATTCTATTTCCTCCAGAAAATCACGCAGCCCTCGCATCAGATCACTGAGATTGTCATTCAAAATTTCGGCTTGGTCAACCAGGGTGGATTGGGAGGGGTCCAAGCGAAGCAGACCACGTATTGCTCGCAACGCCTGGCCAAACAGGTCTGTGGCAGCAGGCGATTCGGGTGCGCCCTCATCTAATGCCAGCAGCGCTTCTTGAGCCAAGGATGACAGTCCTTCTGCATTGGCGAGCCGGTTGCGTTCTTCGCGCAGCTCCTGTTCTTCACCAGCTTGCAAGCGCGCCGCTTCAATTTCATTAATTTGATAAGAAAGAACATCCGTACGGCGAGCGGCGTCTCGTTCGGCCTGGTGCAGCGCGTCTAACTCGTGTTTGACGGACTGCAAGCTCTGGTATGTCTGTCGGTACGCCTCGATTTTTTCTTGGGCGGAATTTCCTTCGAGGGTAACCAGATAGTTATCTAGCAATCCCAGGTGTTGATTAACACGCAACAGCGAAAGGTGTTCGGATTGTCCGTGTACATCAATTAAATATTCGCCGAGTTCTTTGAGCAGGTTGGCGCTGACGCTGCGGCCATTGACGCGTGCCACGCTGCGGCCATTGGCGCGGATTTCACGACCGAGGGTCAGGGTTGTTTGTGGATCTTCTAGCAACTCTTCTCTTTCCAAAATAGCCATCAGTTCCGAATGGGCGGCAGCCGGTATGCTGAATAAGCCTTCGACGCTGGCCCGTTGGCTGCCGGTGCGTACTTGGATCGGCTCGGTGCGTCCGCCTAGCAACGATTCGACGGCATCAATAATGATCGACTTTCCAGCGCCGGTTTCACCGGTAAAGGCGACCAGGCCAGGGCCGAAATTTACCTCCAGCCGATCAATAATAGCAAAATTCTCGATACGAAGCTCGATTAACATTTTGCGAATCCATTCACCCAGTCAATATCCCTTGTACACGGCGGACTAACGGATATTTATTCCTCGCAGCCGGGCATAAATCGTCGATGGCACCGTGACCAAATAGAGCCCCAACCAGACCAGGCCTAGCAGATTATAGAAAGATCTGCCAAGGATCAAACCGAGCACCTGCATGATCACGAAGGGAAGAGCGCCCACCACGGCTGCAATCGCTGCAAGTTGAAAGAGACGTTTGGAGCGGCGGCGTTGGATTACCAGACGAGCAGCTTCAGCAATCACAAATCCAGCCGCGGGGGCCAGGAAAATCGTAAAAAAGCCAATCTTAGTGACTAACAGGCTGCCAAGAAAAGATAGCCCCCCGGCTACTAAAAATATTAACGGATAGTCGTACCATTGTGCGGTATCGAATAACTTTTGCTGTCCATGCACGCATTCCTTACAGCGGTAGCCTGTGGGTGTCAATATTGCGCACTTGGAGCAAATCGGTTTCTCGCAGCGATTACAGCGAAGCGTGGTTTCGGTTCCTGGATGGTTAGCGCAAAATAGTGGTGTAGGATTTTCGTTTGAACCGGTTGTGGAGGATAGTTCACTCATCGATGGTCTCCGGCAGCAGGGTTTTGATTCATATGTGGGGTTAGGTTCCGATAAAAGTAGCCAGGGTCTTGAAAACGAATAAATTGGGCGGTATGTTCGCTGGCGCGCGCCTCCACACGATCTCCTTCGGCCAGGCTAACCGGCGCTTGCCCGTCCGGCGAAAGCACAGCCTGGTGGTCCGCATGTACCATGATGGCTACCGAAGATCCTTCTGCCAGTACGATTGCCCGGTCAACGGATAAGTGCGGAGCGACGGCGATAAGTAGAATGTTGCGTAGTTCAGGGGGTAAAATCGGGCCGCCCGCTGCCAATGCATAGGCGGTGGATCCGGTAGCGGTAGCCGCAATCAAAGCATCTGCAACATAGGTCGTCAAAAAACGGCCATCAACATGCGCCTCGACGTGGATTGGGCGTACCAATTGCCCGCGACTGACTACGACCTCATTCAACACTACCCAATGGCCAAGACATTCGTCTTCTCGCCAATGTTCCACCTTGAGCATCATCCGATTTTCAAGCCAGAATTCGCCGTTGAGCAGCTTGGGCAGCATCTCCAGCCACTTGTCATGTTGGATCTCGATTAAAAAGCCAAAGCGCCCTACGTTGATACCCAGGATTGGAATGCCAACCGGACCGCACATATGACCGGCGCGCAACATTGTCCCATCACCGCCAAGTGCAATTAAAAGATCGAATTGTTTGGCTGCGATGCCTGCCTTAAGGCTTTCATCGTAGAGCAATCCATTTGTTGCTTGCACTCCTAATTGTCGTAATGCTTCTGAAACCTGGGAACTGAGTCGTACTGCTTCAGGCAATTGTGGGTGAGCTGCAACGGCGATTTGGCGGAACTTTTGCTGCGTTTTTGGCATAACAGGTCAATTATAGCAGGTTCAATCGGCTGCTGATGGACCTTGATCTAGTTTCTGATTGCATATTGAACGGTAGCCGCAACCCTTACAACGCGCTGCGGATTGGTGCGAGCGATCAATCTCCTTCTGGCGTTCTCGTTCGCGTATCGTTTCAAGCAAATTATTCAGGGAGGCTTCTAACTCGGGCGTGTAATCAATCGCAAATGTCCGGTTAGAATAGTGTAAGATTCCATAGGCTGGACGTTGTCCATAGGTTACCTGGACCAAATGGCAATAGGCTGCCAGTTGATAAATGTGCGAGTCATACGGATTCTCGGGGGCCCTACCGCTCTTGATTTCAATCGGTATAATGCAATCCTTTTGTTCGACCAGATAATCAGGCCGGCCGGTTAAGCCTGAGTCTGGATCGAAAAGCGGTTTTTCGAGGGGTTTCCAATGTTGCGTATCGCTGTAAATGATCCGGCCTGCGGGTAAGCCGCTGGCTTTTTGCCGGCGACCAGACAGCCACAAAAAAATTAACCCCAAGAGTAGTAGTAGGATTGCCAGGTATAGCATGGGTAAGATAGGGGGTTACAAAAACCGGCTGGTTAACGCATAGGCCAGCAGCGCCAAACCTATAAACAGAAGCGCATAGGCAAACCCGCGCAGGCAGCCCGTGACAATTACCTTTTTGCCATGTTGCTCGTGGATTTCAGTACCGCCAGCGAGCTCGGTCTGGTTAAGAGATGGCTCGCCTTGTTGTTGATACCACCAGGCGCGTTGACAGTATACAAATGATCCAAGTTCAGAAGCGCGGATGGTTCTCATCTTTCGACGGCCAGCATCTCCTCCAGCTCGCGCATCGACTGCTCGAGCTTTGCCTGGCGAAGGCTGATGGTCATGTCGCCGCGTGTGCGCTCAGTGACGCCGCGCACGATATCCGTCAAGCGGCGTAAGCCGCCAGTGATGGCGTCTGGGTAATCCATGGTGACCAGAACGGCATATATATCATCCATCAGGCTAAGTAATCGTTCCGCTTCCTCAGAATGCCCGTGGCGCAAGATGTCCAGGCAGCGCCGGCGCAGCTCCCCTGCGGCTTCTGCCAGACCCTGCAAATAAGTAGCGTGTTCCAGACCGAGTTCTTCGGGATAAGGAAGGGGGCCGTTCGCTACCAAAGCGAAAACGATATTTGCTTCGGCATATTCTTTAAGAGCATCCTGGGTATATCCTGCATAATATAAATCGGTGTACTCTGCCAGGTCAACTCGCAGCCCATCGGCAATCTTTTTGGCGTCTTGGAGATGCTGTAACGCCAATTCGCGTTCGTCACGGTGGACGGCGCGGATGGCGTTCGCACAATGGCGTGTCAGAGTACGGGTCTGAGCCAGGGCTTGATCACGGGCGGCTGTACGGGCGTCAAAGGTTTGGCGGATTTTTTCTGAAATATCATCAAGGATTTCCATTTGATTTCGCTTTCTTGATCACTGTTCGGGCGGGTTTTCGGGATGCGATGGCGGGTGGAACAGGTGATCGGCAAGGGTCGCCTCGCCTGGAACATTGATTTCCCCGAAGGCAGCTTCATATTTGCTCAGATTTTCTCCCAGCGCGCGGTATAAGAGCTTGGCGCCCAGGGTGGACATTACAATGCGGCTGCTGACCTCAGCCGCGCTCATGCCCGGAAGAAGCAATGCAAAATCGAAGACAAGCTCAGAAGGGGAATGTGCAATTCGCACCAGGTTAACGTATTCGATCTTATGGTCTGGTGGAAGGACAAAGGGCAAGGGTTGAGGTTCAGTTGGGCGGGGAGGAATATTGGACATTTTTTGTCCTCCGAAAAGGTTGGTATTAACGACTTAAGTCGTTCCCCCATTGACAATTATACAAGCAATGAATCAGGGTGACTACCTTATTTAGCAGTCACCCTGATACGATTCGATGAACGTCTAGAAGGGGATATTGCGGTCGTCGTTATCGCCGATCTGTCCGCCCGGCTCATACTCGCCAGAAGGATAACCACCTTCGTCGCCTTCCGCACGGCTAGAGAGGAAGCGCACAGTGCCGGCCGTGACTTCAAAAGAAGCCCTTGGCGTTCCGTCCTGTGCTGTCCAGATGCGTGGGCCGCCGTTGGCGTCTGGGTTTAGCCGGCCTTCAACCAGGACTTTGCTGCCTTTCCGCAAGTATTGGTTGCAGGTTTCAGCCTGCTTACCCCATGCGGAAACGCGAAACCAAATGGTTTCCTTGACAGGCTGGCCATCGCTGCCGGTATACTGCCGGTTGGAGGCCACAGAAAGTGTTGTTACCGCCTGGCCGCTTGGCGTGTAACGCATTTCGGGATCTCGTCCGAGATTCCCAACGATAATGATGGTGTGGTACATAGGATTCTCCTGTACAGTGAGCTGTCTGTCGAAAGTTCCGGACGTCCACCGTCCGGGGCAGATCGTAAGGTTAACTCACCGTTATTCTTAGAACTATTGTACTGGTAATGGCCGAATTCGTCAATAGGCAGTTTTTTGGATCGAGAACTGTGGAGATTCGTTGTAGGTCAACGAGTGATTCGTTAGTTTGGCGCCTTAACGCTTTGACGGCAGGGCATTGCTGCGTCCAAACGCTAAGCGCCTTCGTTTCTGAATTGTAAACAATAATGGTGAAAGGTGTTGCTCACCCAGGCGCTGCCTAGCCCGTAAGGAGCCAGGCGGATATCATCCTGCAACCAGAGTTTTTCATCTTTCAGGGTGAAAACTTTGCCCAGCTCGCGGCCCAGGTCCCAAGCTAGCGGGTAAAGCTTGCCGCCTTTCTTAACATTCTTTACAATGATGGTCAGATAGGCTTTGGAGCGTAAATAGGGTTTGAGGCCGGTATAGATTTCGACCAGACGCTGCATAAATTCTTCGTAATCTGCAATATTGCCCAGGTCTTGCGGATCATCTGAGTAAAAAACATCCAGCTCCGGGGTATCTCGGCGGGATTTTTGGGTCTGCGCGCCGCGCGCTCGCAGCATGTCCCAATAGGGTGGGGAGGTCAGAACGTAGTCGAATAATGGCGGCTGGACGATCGTAAATAAGCGGTCGAGCGTCGCTGCATCTCCTTGAATGACCATAGCCTGGAGATGATCGACATCCGCGCCCAGGCGGGCGCGTTCCACCGCGATGGCTTGATCTGCCAAGGTAGCGTATGCGGGATTGAGCTCGATGCCATAGCTGTATCGCCCGGCGCGCAGCGCGGCCACCAGGGTGGAACCGGCGCCTACCATTGGATCGAGCACAACCTGGCCGGGCTTTGTGAAGAACTCGATAAACTCTTGGGCCAGCGTCTCGGGGAACTTGGCCGGGTGGCGCAGTACGTTCTTCTTTCGGGGTGGAGGATTGTGGATGAACCAGGATTTTTGAAACTTAAGCCAGCTCTTGGAGTCGAGGTCGTTCAGGCGGTTGGTGATCTGTCGTTTTGGCATAATAGATCAATATCTGGTTGACTTCCCGTTGTTTTAAGGGATAATGGTTTTGCAATATTGTACTATCGTTCCAATTCTGGAGGTGATCTGTAATGCGGTCTGGAAATTGATGTTTACTGCGATCCAATAAGAGGGCTTTTCATGGAAGATATCTTGATCCTGGGTGGAACGGGTTATACCGGCAAGCTGATTGCGCGCTATCTTTTGGAATATTCGGATGCCACGGTTACGATCGCCACACGGCACTTGGCGAAGGCGAAAGCTTTGGCGAGCGAATTGAATCAACTATCCCCTGGACGGCGCGCCACGGCTATATTTGCAGATGCGGCGGATGCGGCATCCCTGCGCACCGCGTTTCAGGACAAAACCCTGGCGGTGGTTGCAGCGCCGACCACCAGCTATTCGGAGAGTGTGGTGCAGGCTGCGCTAGAGATCGGCGTGGATTACCTGGATGTGCAGCTTGGCGCCAGGAAATTTGCATTACTGCAATCCCTGGGCAAAGAAATACTGCGCGCCGGCCGTTGCTTCATCACGGAGGCTGGCTTCCATCCAGGCTTGCCGGCTGCGTTGGTGCGCTGCGCAGCCGCCCATCTGGATACCCTTGACAGCGCGATCACCGCTTGCTACTTGAACATGGGCAAAGATCTACCCTACACCGAAGCGGTTGACGAACTGGTCGAGGTGTTCAAGGATTATCAAGCCCAGGTCTATAAAAATGGTCAGTGGACCCGGCCCGGTTCATTTGAAATACGCAAAATCGACTTTGGCAGAGATATTGGCAGGAGGCAATGCTATTCCATGTTTTTTGAAGAAATGCGTCCTATACCAGAAATCTACCCATCTCTCAAAGAGGTTGGTTTTTACATATCGGAATCGCATTGGGTTACTGATTGGATCATCATGCCGGTTACCTGGCTGTGGTTAAAGGTGATGCCCAATGCGGTTCGCCCGATTGGCAAGTTTCTATGGTGGGGCATGGGCTCTTTCCATAAGCCGCCTTATCGAGTCGAGTTGCAAGTCCACGCGGCTGGGATTAAAGACGGACAACCGGCTTCAGTTCAGGCAAGTGTTGCTCATCCGGATGGTTATGTGTTAACGGCAATCCCGGTGGTTGCGACCCTGCTTCAATATCTGGATGGGTCTGCGCGTAAACCTGGTCTGTGGATGATGGGCCACTTGGTTGAGCCTGTTCGTCTGATGGAAGATATGCAGAGGATGGGGGCCCAAATCATGACCCTTGTTAAGTAATTTGGGACAATTGTAATGAGAAAGTCTCTGAAATTGAAACTGATTGTCTTTGCTGTTGTGATCGCATGTATCAGCGTCTCCATAATCATAGAAACGCAGACGAAAATCATTCGCCGCGCGCTTGATAACTATGTCTATGACAACAGAAACCATTATTTGTCCTGCAGCGAGTTACCAACAGAATCAGAAGTGCGAAAAATACTTGAAGAACACCCGGACGTAATTCATAGAATTGATCAGGTCGATCCTGGTTTCGTCGGTGTAGATGTCGATTCGATTACCTGTCCGGGTAGAGCCGATTTACTGATCTGGTATGCCTCGCATCAAGACAGGACCGCAATCGAGGGTATCATAAACAGCGATACCTATTTTGGAGTGCCTTACAGGTTGCAGAATCGATAGATAATAGCAACTGGTTATCGTTATTGGGTTGACAGGCAGGAATGATAAAATGGATAGGCTATGGAACAACTTATATTTGAAACAACTCTGCTACGACTGCGGCCATTTGAACAATCTGACCTGGCAACCTTTGTGGCTTATCGGAATGATGAGTCGGTAGCCCGTTATCAGGGTTGGGATATACCCTACACACTTGAGCAAGCCCAGGAATTCTTGCAGGGACAACCGCAGATGGACGTGGATGTTCCCGGTGAATGGCGCCAATTGGTGATCGAGCAAAAATCGGATCGAGTTGTGCTGGGTGAATGCGCTTATAAACTCAGCAAAGACTCACAGCAAGCAGAAATCGGCTGTACGATCGCCAGCCAATATTGGAGGAGCGGTTACGCAGGGGAAGCAACGCTGCGGCTGTTGGCTCATCTCTTCGATGAATTAAAGCTGCACCGCGTCTACGCCAATTGTGATGTTGAAAACCTGCCGGCTGTGAGCGCGCTGGATAACGCCGGATTTCGCCGTGAGGCGCATTTTGTCGAAAACTTATGGTTCAAAGGCCGCTGGAGTAGCGAGTATTGGTATGCCATGCTGGCCAGTGAATGGGATATCAAGAAATTCATTCTTAAGTGAGAAGAGGAGATACATACATGAAGAAAGCCTGGTGGAAGGAATGCGTCGTATATCAGATCTATCCGCGCAGTTTCTTTGACTCGAATGGGGATGGCATTGGCGACCTGTGTGGGATTATCTACAAGCTCGATTATCTGAAGCAACTCGGCGTGAATGTCGTCTGGCTTTCGCCTGTTTACAAATCGCCTAACGATGATAATGGCTACGACATTAGCGATTATCGCGATATTATGGACGAGTTCGGCTCGCTGGGGGATTGGGAGAAATTGCTGACCGAGATGCACCAACGCGGCATCAAATTAGTCATGGACCTGGTCGTTAATCACACCTCAGATGAGCACCCCTGGTTTATCGAGGCGCGCAAGTCGAAAGACAACCCATATCGGGATTATTACATCTGGCGTCCGAGCAGGGACGGTCACGAGCCAAACAATTGGAAATCCCATTTTAGCCCGTCTGCCTGGGAGTATGATGAAGCGACTGGCGAATATTACCTGCATCTCTTTTCCAAGAAGCAGCCGGATCTTAACTGGGAAAATCCTAAGATGCGTGCAGATATTTATGAAATGATGCTCTGGTGGTTGGAGAAGGGTATTGACGGTTTTCGCATGGATGTCATTAACATGATCTCCAAAACGCCGGGTCTGCCGGATGCGGCGCCGGCCAACGACGACCACTATCAATATGGCGGCCAATATTTCATAAACGGGCCGCGGTTGTTGGAATTTCTCGATGAAATGAAACAGAAGGTCTTGTCAAAGTATGACGTGCTGACCGTTGGAGAGACGCCGTCGGTGAATACCAAGGACGCCATCGAGCTGACAAATGAAGAGACTGGGGCCCTGAAGATGATTTTTCAGTTCGAACACATGGGGCTGGATGCTACCCAGGGTGAGGAATCTTCTCGGCGGAGCGTCAAGACCTGGAGCCTGCTAGACTTGAAACGAGTGATGACTCGCTGGCAGAAGGACCTGGAATGTCGAGGTTGGAACAGCATCTACCTGACCAATCACGACCAGCCGCGAGCTGTATCCCGTTTTGGGAATGATGGCCAATACCGGATTGAGTCAGCCAAGCTGCTGGCCACCTTTGCACACCTGCTACAGGGTACCCCTTATATATACCAGGGCGAAGAAATCGGTATGACCAATGTTGCCTTTGAATCGATCAACGATTATCGTGATATTGAAACACATCATATGTATCGGGAAATGGTCGAAGAAAAAGGTATGTCTCCTGATGCAGTCTTGGCGATCCTACACAATAAGAGCCGAGACAACGCCAGGACGCCGATGCAATGGGATGATAGCGCCAATGCAGGATTCACACAGGCCGTTCCCTGGATCAAGGTGAACTCCAATTACAAGGAAATCAACGTCAAACAAGCCCTCGCTGATAGAGACTCAATTTTTTATTACTATCAGAAATTGATCCTCTTACGTCGGGAAGTTCCCGGTATCGTTTATGGGACGTATGACCTGATCCTCGATTCCGATGAGCAGATCTATGCCTTTACGCGCACTCTAGAAAACGACCTGCTATTGGTTGTCCTGAACTTCTCAAAGGAGCAGCCGATTTTTAACCTGCCTGTCACGATCCATTTCTCTGCCAGGCAGTTGTTGATCAGCAATTATGCAGTCGATCCGAATGAGGAGATCCGGCAATTCAAGCTGCGCCCATATGAGGCGCGCGTATACAAGTTGCAATCGCTATGAGTGAAGACATTTCATATGGCGAACGAAATCGTCCACAGTATGCTTATACCGCGAGACTGTCGAGATCCGGGATAAAGTTGTGAAGCCAGGGACTGCTCAATAGGTGCGAAAACGTTTCGATTTTCCAGTCGGATCCGTCAATTATTTTAAATTGTATATTTTCAAATCGGAAAAATTCACCGTGACAGCATCTTCCTCGCCTGCCCGTGCAAACACACCCAACCCGCCTGTTATTAATGACGGGTCCCGAACAGAAAATTGATATTCACCATTTACATAAAAATTTAACTCTCTTCCGTTGGCCAAAACACCCAGCCGTGATTGGCTGGGTGCACCGCGCGGCACAGAGCCGCTTGGGGTGAGCTCGTATGGCGAAGACGCCTTGCCCTGGTAATACTTGTCCAGGCGGATCTGGCCGGAGCAGGTCAGCGAAAACCGGTAAAAATCCAGACTTGGCGAGACCCGCAGCAGGAGGCCGTATTCGTCGTTTCCGCGGCAGATTGTTGGGGCTGCCGTAATTTCAGCATAGTAATTGTTCAGCTTCGTCCCCTGCTTCAAGCTATATAAATAACCATCAGGGCGGTTGATTGCCAGGGTCAGCTCGTTATTTTTAACGGTTATGTTGCCAGAGCCTGTCCGGCCGGTCATCCATCCTTTGGCATCTTCAAAATTATCCTGCAACAGTAAATCGCCATAGGAAATCTGTGTATCTAGCGTGGGCGTCACGGGTAGGGTCGAGGTGGGCAGTGGCGTGATTGTAGCTGTGGGCGGAAACCATACGATGGTTGGCGTGGATGTCTGGGTGGGCGGCAATGGCGTATCAGTTGGGATGGGCGGCGCAGGCGTGGCGGCTGCCAGGCAGCCTGCCAGGCCGAATCCAAGCCCTACCGCCAAGATAAAGGTTAAAATCGGCTTCATGCGGTAAGTTTACTATATTATTATGAACGATTACTGAAGGAACGTGAAGTAAAATTAAGAGAACATCTGATATTTCTGTTTGCCGAACTAGGCGATTCTGGCGCCTAGATCAACCAACAAATCCCGTGATTGCAAACAAGGAGCAAATATGCGCAAGAAAGCAATTCTGATTACCGGAGCGGCGGGCGAAATCGGCGATGCTTTGATAAAAAGCTTATCCGAGAAGGATGCCTATGAATTGATCACGCTGGATGTGAGGCCGTTGCCCGCTGAGAACGCCGGCCGGGCCACCCATATCCAGGGCGATTTGTTAGATCAAGCCCTGCTGGCGCGCCTAGTGAGCGAATATGAATTCAGCTTTATCTATCATCTGGCTGCCTTACTCTCCACGCGGGCGGAATTTACGCCAGAAGCAGCGCATAAAGTAAATGTTGAAGGGACATTGGGCCTGCTCAAGCTGGCATCCGAGCAGTCACAATGGCGCAGTGAGCCAGTTAAGTTCATCTTTCCTAGCTCGATCGCTGCTTATGGTATACCCGATTTGGAGACCAAAGCGACATTCCCGCGTGTGCGCGAATGGGAGTGGAATTACCCGACCACGATGTATGGCTGTAATAAGCTATATTGCGAAATGCTCGGGATATACTATAGCGATCATTTCCGTCAGTTAGCGGTCGAGCGCCCGGTGATGCTTGATTTCCGTAGTGTTCGTTTTCCGGGCTTAATCAGCGCGTTTACCGTACCCAGCGGCGGTACCAGTGATTATGGACCCGAGATGTTGCACGCTGCCGCCCAAGGGACGCCGTATGCATGCTTCGTCCGAGAAGATACGATCATCCCCTTCATGGCAATGCCAGATGCTGTGACCGCCTTGCTCAAACTGGCTAATGCCCCGGCAGAAAAGCTAAGCCGGCGAATTTACAATGTCACCAGCTTTAGCCTGACCGCGTTAGAATTTGAACAACGGGTGTGCAAAGCCTTCCCAGATGCGAAAATTACATTTGTACCTGATTTGAAGCGACAGGGAATTGTAGATAGCTGGCCTGCGGGGTTGAACGATAATGACGCCCGTCGGGATTGGGGTTGGGCGCCGGAATACGACATCGAGCGCTCATTCGATGAGTATTTGGTGCCGAATATTCGCCGCAGATATCAGCCAGGTTCGTAGATATGTCTCTTGAACCAAACCGTGTACTTCCAGGGCCAATCGTTCTCTTTGGCTCTGGCGAGACCTCACCCAGCGGGCGTAAGGTCTTCGACTTGTTGATGCGTAAAATGTATCCGGGTCCACGCGTGGCGCTTTTGGAGACCCCGGCAGGTTTCGAGTTGAATTCGAGACAGGTCATTGGGAGGGTGGGCGAGTTCTTGCAAGAGCGTTTGCAAAACTACCAGCCGGAAATTGATATTGTCCGGGCACGCGCGCGCGGCACAGCGCTAAGCCCTGATAACCCTGAAATTCTGGCGCCGCTCCTGGAAGCCGATATGATTTTTATGGGCCCCGGCAGCCCGACCTATGCAGTGCGCCAGTTACGCGACAGCCTGGCCTGGCAGATGCTGCTGGCCCGCCACCGGCTTGGGGCTGCGTTGGTGTTGGCCAGCGCAGCCGCGATCGCCGTGAGCGCTTTTGCATTGCCGGTGTATGAAATTTACAAGGTTGGTGAGGACTTGCATTGGAAACCTGGTTTGGACTTCTTTGGCTTGTATGGGCTGCCGCTTGTAATTATCCCCCATTGGAACAATAACGATGGCGGCGAGGAACTGGATACCAGCCGCTGTTTCATGGGAAAGGCGCGCTTTGCCCGATTGATGGAGCTGCTGCCGCCCGATCTAACGGTCATTGGCATCGATGAAAAAACTGCCTTGATAATGAATGTACAGGCTGGTGTTGCCCAGGCGGTCGGCCTGGGCAACGTGACACTAATCCATACGGGACATGCACATCGGCGTCATCATCCGCAGCCTGAACTGAAAGGCAGCGGGCTAACCGAAGTGGCCGAGCAGCGCAGCGGGCACGTGCATGTTTACGCCCCCGGCCAGACCTTTCCCTTAAGCGAGTGCTGCCCGCTGGAAATGCCCGGATTTGGGATGGGCCTCTCGCCGGAAATCTGGCAGCAGGCTATCGAGGCCTGGCAGCGCCTGGAGGTCAGGCGCCAGACAGACAACGGCGAGCCGGTTGAAGAAACCATTCCTGTCGAAATACAGGCCTTGGTGAAAGAACGCCAATCGGCGCGCCTGCGAAAGGATTGGGCTGCCGCGGACGTCCTGCGCGGGCAGATCGAAGCTCTGGGTTGGACTGTAAAGGATAGGCCGCAAGAACCGCTGGTGGAGAGGCTGAAGTAAAGGTTTACGCATTCCTTGTCCCCAGTCAATTATCTTTAAAGTCAAGGAGTTAATAATGTCTTCAAATCTTACCATCGGCTATATCGGCCTGGGCTTGATGGGCAAATCCATCGCTCGCAACATCCTCAAAGCGGGTTTCCCGCTGGTCGTGCACAACCGCAGCCAGGGCGCCGTCACGGAATTAGTCGCCGAAGGCGCCCTGGCTGCGACCACGCCGGCTGAGGTCGCTGCCCAGGTTGATATTATTTTTACGAACCTACCTGACACGCCCGACGTGCTCCAGGTTGCACTGGGTTCGAAAGGGATCATCGAAACTGCCCCCCCTGGCCAGGTATTTGTCGATAATTCAACAATCAAACCTTCGGCGGCCCGCCAGCTTTCTATTGCGCTCGGTGAAAAAGGTGTGCAGTGCCTGGACGCCCCGGTCAGCGGCGGCGATATCGGCGCGCTTAATGCCACTTTAACTATCATGGTGGGCGGTCCGGTGGAAGCCCTCGAAAAGGTCATGCCAGTATTCCAGGCCATTGGTAAGACCGTCACCCACGTGGGCGATTCCGGCGCTGGCCAAATTGCAAAGGCTGCTAACCAGATCATGGTGGCCGCCCAAATGGTGGCGATGGGCGAACTATTGATCTTCGCCCAGAAAGCCGGGGCTGACCCTCACAAGGTAGTAGAAGCCATCCGCGGCGGCGCGGCGCAATGTTGGACATTGGACGTCAAGCCGCCGCGTTTGTTTGCTGGGAACCGCAATCCTGGTTTTAAAGCCCGCATGCAAGCTAAGGATCTGGCCATCATCCTGGAAACGGCGCGTGAATACGGCATCCCGTTGCCGTCTGCAGCAGTCGATGCACAATTGTTTAACGCGATGCTTGAAATGGGTATGGCCGAGCTAGATAATTCTGCTGTGCTGGGAGTGATCGAAGCCCTGGCAGTCGCGAAGCTTCTGGTCGAATGATGGCCGCTATATGGAAATCGATCCGCTCTCAGCACTATCGGTTGTCCTGGTCAGGACTGCGCGATTATCTTTTTATATTTGCCGGGGCGTTTTTACAGGCTTTAGCCATCCGTCTGTTTTTGGTGCCCGCCCACCTGGCCAGTGGCGGAATCAGCGGCTTGTCTCAGATTATTAACTTTTATACCGGCTGGCCGATCGGCGTGATGATCTTTATTGGCAACCTGCCATTATTCCTGCTGGGTTGGCGATTTTTGGGAGGGCCGCGCTTTATCTTGCGTACTGCATTTGCAGTGGTTGTAGTTTCTTTCTTCACGGATGCGTTGGTCTCCTACCTGCCGGCTCAGGGGATCACCGATGACATCGTTCTGAATGCGCTGTATGGTGCGGTGATGAGCGGAATCGGTTATGGATTGGTATACCGCGGGCGTGGCACGAGTGGCGGCACCGATATCCTGGCTCGTATCCTTAACCACTGGCGCGGGATCAGCCTTTCACAAAGCTATCTGATGACAGATGCGATCGTCATTCTGCTCGCCGGATTGAGCTTTGGCTGGGAAAATGCGCTTTATGCCCTGATTGTGCTGTATGCCAGTGGAATAGCTGCGGAAACAATCACTGAGGGCTCCAATGTAGCGCGCACCGCGATGATCATTACCGGTCAGCCGGAAGCAGTATCTCGGCGCATCTTGGAAGAGATGGAGCGCGGAGCGACGCTATTATCCGGGCGGGGCGCTTACACGGGCACAGAGCGAGATGTGCTTTATGTGGTGGTTTCCCGCGCCGAGGTTATCCAGCTCAAATCGCTCGTCCACGAAGAGGATCCGCAGGCCTTTATGGTAATTGGCCAGGCCAGCGAGGCGCTTGGCGAGGGATTTCGCCCGCTACATGCATAGAGGAGTGGTATTAAAAGGATTTTTGCAACTTCGCCTAACCTCCTACGTATACTGAAACAGAGTAGTCGACAGGATTCGTTCAATAAGCGGCATAACAGCCAGCTATTAGGAGTGAAATCGTGCAAGACCTAGCGTTGGCCAGGATCGCCGAAGCTCAAAAAGGCGACCCGCAGGCCTTTACCAGCCTGGTAGAGACGTATCAGAGGCCGGTCTATAACTTATGTTATCGTATGCTGGGCAATGCCGAAGATGCTGAGGATGCCGCTCAGGAGACTTTTTTGCGGGCTTATAAATCCTTACAGCGGTTTGATAACAGTCGCCCATTTTCAACCTGGTTGCTGTCGATTGCAGCGCATTACTGCATCGACCAGATTCGGCGACAGCGCACGCCAATTGTGTCGATTGAAGATCTACCTGTGCCGGACCTACCTGAAGTCGGCCCGGATATCGAATCGAAATTGAGCAACAAAGAGGAGCGCACCCGCATCCGAAGCTTGTTAGAGGTTTTAGACCCTACGGACCGGGCAATCGTGGTGATGTACTATTGGTACGATTTTTCGTATGACGAGATAAGCCAGTCACTTAAACTCACTGAAAGCGCCGTAAAAAGCCGGCTGCACCGCGCCCGGCGAAGCATGGCGCAATGCTGGTTGGAAAAGGCGCCCGCCCCTACACTGACGGCAGAAAGGATCGCAATATGACCCACCAGCCTTATCTGGATTGGCTGTTCATCGATCCGGACCAGCCTATGGAAGCGCTCGATGCTGAGCAGACTGCCAAACTACGCGCTCACCTGGCAGAGTGCCCCGAATGTAGCCAACTCGATTCGGCGTGGCAATCGGTAGCGCTTGAGCTAAAGAAATCTCCCTTGGCCAGTCCCAAAGCGGGGTTCGCTAGCCGTTGGGAAGCGCGTTTGGAGGTCGAGCGGCTTAAGCAGCATCGTCGCCAAAGCCTGGGGATGCTGGTTTTTAGTCTGGTGGGAGCCTTCGTGTTGTTAGCAGCGCTTGTAATTTTGGCCTGGCCGCTTGTGACATCGCCAGGCCTGGTGCTATGGGCAACCGTCTACCAATTAATGCGCTGGTTTTCAATCATTGGTGTGGCTCAACAATTTTCTACCAGCGTTTTGCGTGCGGCCGATCTGTCGTTCTCCCCGATGGTTTGGCTTTTCGCAACCGGGTTATTGACGATGCTGGGCGTATTGTGGGTAGTCTCCTATCGATTTCTTACCATTCCGCGCAGCGTTTCTGTTCCGAAGAACTGATGAAGGAGTGTTAAAAATGAAAAAGTTTGTAAAAATTTTTATGATCCTTTGTTTGTTGCTGGCTTTCATTCTGCCCGCCGCCAATGCGCTGGCCAGCTCTACCCAGCAAGTAAAGCCAGGCAGTAAGCTGGTGTTGGGAGGCGTCTACACCCTTGGAGATGGAGAAACGCTAAACGGCGATCTCATCATACTCGGAGGCAGCGTTGCATTGGTAGACGGCTCTACTGTGGATGGCAACGTTGGGATGCTTGGCGGCAACCTGCAAGCTGACGGCCACATTACTGGCAGTGTGATTGCATTAGGTGGGTTGGTCCAAATGAGCGAAAGCACAAATGTCTCGGGAGACGTAAACGTGTTTGGCGGCCAGCTTCAAGGAGAAGGTCAGGCTACAATAGGGGGACAAATTAACACGGACAGGAGCGCCTCCCTGCCGTTGATCATTCCAGGAAATGCCCGTGTAGCTGTGCCTAATCTGGATCTTAGCTTCAACCCGTTGTGGGATTTCCTGTGGCTTTTGCTCCAATCTTTCCTGTGGGCTGCGCTTGCTGTTGTGGTAGTGTTGTTTGCTGCCACTCCGGTTCGGCGTGTGTCACAAGCCGTCGTAACTCAGCCCATTATTTCCGGTGGCCTGGGGTTGCTGACTGCCGTCGTGGGGCCTTTAGTTTTGGTCGTGATCACCATCACGATTATTGGCATCCCTCTGGCTTTCCTGGGACTCCTGGCGTTGATCCTGGCCTGGGCTTTTGGCATCATCGCCATCGGAACGGAAGTCGGCGAGCGCCTGGCAAAGATGGGAAAATCTGATTGGGCTATGCCGGTATCGGCAGCCCTGGGCACCTTTATTTTGACGTTTATCATCGATACCGTAGGAAAGGTGATCCCATGTGTCGGTTGGACTCTGCCGGTGCTGGTTGGACTGATTGGATTGGGCGCTGTACTTCTGACTCGATTTGGCTCTAGAGCCTATCCGATTGAGATTGTGGCTACATCGTCTGAACCGCCACCTGGCCCAGATCTGCCAGGCGAGCAGCCGTAAATATAAGATACGCGCAACGTCTAACTTTTATAATGCAGCATCGCCCCGAGTGCAATCATGATTTGACCAAGATGGTATGTAGCCATACTGGTCACACGGCTAATATTGACCGGGGCGATGAACTTATTCCACGCTAAGAGGGTGTCCGAGATCATGTAGAGGATCGCGCCCGCACTCACCAGGATTGCCGGGGTAGGCTGCCAATCGGTGCGTACCAGGGTTAGCAGGGCAGAAAGCGCCATCAGGGCGATGACAACGACATAGGCAAATACAGGTCGAATCCATTGGGTGCTTCCTGTAGACCGTATACTGGCCAGGAGCCGGCGATAGATCTGGCTGGAAACCAGGGTCACCATGAACGCGAGAACAAGACTGGTTGGGTTGATGGGCGGCAGAGTCGGGTTGAAACCGATGATATAGGCTACGTGACCAAGCGAAAAAGCGGCCAATCCTGCCCCGAATAGGTTATATGGCAACAGCAATAAGATGTCTCCAATCAGGGAGAACAGGATTCCCAGGGCAAACCAGGCTATCCATCCTGTGAAGCCGCCTTCCAATCCCATCCAGGCCAAGATGCACAGCATCACAGCCGGCTTGAGGATGTACTCGGCTTTTTTCCAGTTTTTATAAACTGCGATCCAATCCGC
The DNA here is from genome assembly GCA_041912175.1 of Anaerolineales bacterium. GTDB lineage: Bacteria > Chloroflexota > Anaerolineae > Anaerolineales > UBA4823 > CAZAGA01. Next base: position 21,695 of record JAYRNN010000105.1, read on the forward strand.
GAACGCCAGCAGAATTGCTACTCCGAGCAGCGCAAAGGATATCATCACTCAAAACCCGAACCAGCGCAGCACTTTTTCATCGTCGCGCCAGTTCTTGCGTACCTTAACTCTAAGCTGCAAAAACACTTTGCGCCCGCTCATCTGCTCGATCTTTTCACGGGCGAGCGTCCCAATTTTTTTAAGCATATGCCCGCCTTGTCCGATCACGATCGGTTTGTGCGATTCGCGTTCGACGAATAATGTTGCCTCAATAAAAGCGCCTTTCTCTCCGCGTTCCTGGTATTGGTCGATACGGATGGCGATCCCGTGCGGAATCTCATCGCGCAAAATATATAAGGCAGCCTCGCGGATCAAATCAGCGGCAATTTCGCGCTCAAACAGATCTGTCACCTGCTCGGGAGGAAAAAAAGGCTCTCCCTGCGCAAGTCGTGCGAGCAACATGTCCAACAAGACGGATAAGTTTTCGTTCTTTAACGCCGACAGCGTAATTGGCGTGGCTTGCGGGGCTAGCGCCATAAAGGCGGCTGAATTGTTTGCTAATTGTTCTACACTCGCCAGGTCGGCCTTATTGAGAGCTAGAATGATCGGAGGGCTTGGTATGAGCTCGCCAAGCAGGCTGGCTAAGAGGTGATCCTCAGGCTGTGGGAGGAGGCTGACATCGACGAGAAACAGAATTAAGTCGCTTTCTTGCAGGGCGTCGATCGCCTGTTTGTTCATATTTTCGCCTAGCTTGTGCAAGGCTTTATGTACGCCGGGCGTGTCAACGAACACAATTTGGGCTTCGTCCAGGTTCAGGATGCCGAGCTGGCGTTTACGCGTGGTCTGTGGGCGTGGGGAGACGGCGGCGATTTTCTGGCCTAATAATGCGTTGACCAAGGTTGATTTCCCTACGTTTGGGCGGCCCATAACTGCCACGAAACCGGCCTTATACGAAAACGGCAGTGGATTTTCTTCTTCCATGCGCTTTATTTTAGCAGAGTTGTCAGGAAAAATTTCAGCAAATCTTAATATAATATAGCCATATTGCTTCTTGACCGGCTTGTCCGGCGCAGGTATAATTCAGGTTTGTCTAATTCAAGCAATTGGGTAGGTCCATTTTCAAAACGCCGAGGCCCCGTATTTGATTTTGCGTAAAGCGTGTTGGAGGCGCGTCCAACATCGTTTTGCGCTTTTCGCTTGTCTGCCGCAACCTGGAATAATGAGAGATTTTAGGAGATGACGCATGGCAAAAAGTTTGCCGAGTAAATCGTACGCGCGTATTGATGTCAAATTGCCCCTGCCGGATCTAATCGAAGTTCAAATTGAATCCTTCGAACGGCTCAAAGCAGAAGGTCTGGGTGATCTTTTCAATGAGCTTTCACCCATCGAGTCTTATAACAAGGGCATGAAGTTGTATTTTCCTAGCAACAGTCCTGAAAACAAAGAATGGGGACTGACCTATTGGTTTGGGGAACCGAAGCATAGTATTGAAGAATGCGTCGAGCGCGACTTAACGTATGCCCGGCCTCTGTATGTTTCTGTTCTGCTGGCTGGTCCAGATGTGCCGGAACCGATCAAGCAAGACATCTTCCTGGGCGATTTCCCGGAGATGACCGAGAACGGTACCTTCATAATCAATGGCACTGAGCGGGTGGTTGTTTCGCAGCTCATTCGATCACCCGGCGTGTATTTTGAGGCGCCAATTGACCGCTCCACGGGTCGCCCATTGGCGATGGCTAAGCTCATCCCCGATCGAGGCGCGTGGATGGAGTTCGAAACACGCAAGAGCGACTATATGACGCTGCGCTTTAACCGCAAGCGTACGGTGCCAATAACCATCTTCATGCGCGCGTTGGCAGCGGTTAACGATGGACTTCCCGAAAGCCCGATCAATTTTGGCACCGATGAAGAATTATTGGAGCTGTTTGGTTCGGTGGATAACAATCCCGACCGGATGTATATTCCATCCACCCTTTTCCAGGAGCCCGAATGGGATTTATCGCATGGGACAACCATTGCCGAAGCTGCTCTGTTGGAATTTTTCAAGCGTATGCGCCCGGGCGACCCGGCTACACTCGAGAACGCGCGTGAGTTCCTTGAAGAACAACTCTTTGACCAACGCCACTATGACTTGGAGCGTGTAGGTCGTTACAAGCTCAATCAGAAACTAGAGCTACATGGCACGATACCGATTGTGCATCGCACCGTGACCAAATGGGATGTGGTGCGACTGATCCAACGCATGATCAAGATCAACAACGGGGTTGAATCGGCAGATGATATCGACCATCTGGGCAACCGCCGCGCGAAGACCGTGGGAGAATTGATCCAAAACAAATTGCGCATCGGCTTGCGCCGCATGGAACGCGTAATCAAAGAGCGCATGTCCATTCGCGATCAGGA
>JAYRNN010000106.1:0-6177 GCA_041912175.1 Anaerolineales bacterium
GTTATTTATGATTATTCAAATCCGGCCGCAGTCGAGCGGCTTCGTGTAAATATACATGGTTTATCGTTGCCTGGGAACGATCCGTGTTCCAGTGTAACAACACGCGGATAACCCGAGGGACGCCGGTGGGAACCGGTATCTCCCGTGCGCAAAGCATTGGCACATAGCGCCAACCGATGCCCCTTGCGGCCAAAGCAGGATATTGGGCGTCAAGCTCATCGCTCACCGTAAAAAAAGCGCTGGCAATATCCTCTGATTGCAAGTCCGGGTTGGCTTGCAACATGGCCAGCAGCAACTCTTGCGTTGCCGCAAGGATAGCTTGGCTTGTGTTTTCAGCGGCAACTGTGGCGCCGCGCACCCCTCGTATCGGCATTGGCGATCTCCCCTCCTTTTGGATTTCTATGTATAAATTTTCGTGAACTATCGAAAAACGCGAGACCGTTGGTCTCGCGTTTTGGCTTCAAATCAATGTCCTTTGACCACCTAACGCCGCCAACGGCGCCGCTCACGGCGGCGACCAAACCAAAGATCATAAAAATGCCAAGTGTCGAAAGCCGCAAATGTCCAGGTGTTCATATTGGACAGAGTTTATCTTAACAAAGAATTCTGGTCAAGACAAAAGGCGTTTAATATTCGTTAAAAGTGAAGGTAGATTCGGAATAGTAGCGGATGGCGTCTGAGGACATACGCTCCATCAACCAACTGCTGAGCCACTCTTCCTTTTGCGCCAATGGCCATTCTACCGCCAGCACCCATAGGGGAATATTGATATGCAGGGCTCGCGGTGAGATGATGTGCCGGGTGATCCCCGTCGGCACTTTCTCGCCTGTACGTGCGGCTTCGACCACGTCCGCTGGCCGCAAGCGTGGAAAAATCACCAAAGCCGTGATGCCGGGATAATAAGGTTTCTGTTTTTCCCAGATGTCATTAGAGGCGCGAAAGATATCAGAATGGCCGCGATACGCGCTGACGATGTTATTTAAGAGACGCGTATCAGGCGATGGTTGCAGTCGGTTACTGCAAGCAATGCGGACACCGCTTTCACAAACGATATAAGCCGCCGCCCGTCGATCAGCCAATGCCTGGCGAGCATCATCCAGGCTTGCAGCTTCGAGCTCCAGCCCTGTGACGCGTGTCAGAGCGTGTTCGAAGTCAGCCTCTGGCATACCTGCCACAACATGATACCAGGTATCCAAAATGACATAGGGTTCTTCGTATCGTACGAGCTGGGCGACCATGTGCGGCATGCCTAACCTCTGCACCGAAGTGGTTCGGTTCGCGCCGTCCAAGACAACGTACCGCTCCGTGCCTGGAATGACAGCGACAATCGGTGGATGTTTAAAAAGCCCCTCTTGCTGGATACGCTGACTGAGGCGCTCTACCCGGCGTGGGTCGCATTCCTCGTGCGTCACCAGGCTAGCGGAGGGCAACATGCGTAAATCGGGCAGTTCGGTGCTATCACGCATGGCAGGATTATAACATTCTGAGATTGGCTAAAATTTTATTTACAAAGTATTTATGGATATAACTAAAACGCTAATATATATCTATTATTGAATATTTATTCATTCCATGTTGACAGGCATTGTATTTTCCGATATTATATATTTCAAGGTGAATAGATATTCGAAGATTAATAAATATCCGAAACCATCCCACAATATTGTCCACATCCGGAAATTAACTGTCTAAAATCTTAAAACTATGGATACCGCCGCTCTTGAACTAAAATCAATCCAATATCGCCGCACGATCCTGACTATGATCAAGCGAGCCAATACCGGCCATACCGGGGGCAGTCTTTCTTGCATCGATATTCTGAATGTCTTATACAACCAGGTGATGAACGTCAACCCTGGCAATTTTACAGACCCCAATCATGACCGATACATTCACAGCAAAGGTCATTCTGTCGAGGCCCTGTACTCCGTCCTGGCAGACTGCGGATTCTTCCCAGCTTCTGACCTGGAAACTTTCAGTAAATTTGGCTCTTATTATGTCGGTCACCCAACCCGCAAGGTGAATGGCATCGAGCAAAACACCGGCGCTCTCGGGCATGGTTTATCAGTCGCAGTTGGACTGGCCCTGGCTGCCAAGAAGGATGGACGCAGCTACCGTGTATTTACGACGATGGGAGATGGCGAGTTAACCGAAGGCTCGGTCTGGGAAGCTTCGATGAGCGCCTCTCACTATCGCCTGGATAATCTGGTCGTAGTCGTTGACCGAAATACACTCCAGATCACCGGTAGAACCGAAACGGTGATGTCCCTGGAGCCTCTGGCAGAACGTTTTCGCGCTTTTGGTTTCGCCGTCAAAGAGGTGGATGGCAACGATATTTCTGCCTTGGTGGAAATCTTTTCTGAAACGCCTTTTGAGCAGGGCAAACCTAGCTTGATCCTTGCGCACACCACCAAAGGTCATGGCATCAGTTTCATCGAAGATGCCGTCGACTGGCACCATCATGTTCCAAGCGATGCAGAAATGAATATCGCGATGAATGAGTTGAATCAAGCTGAAAAAAGTTGGCAAGAAAAATATGCACTCGTATAATCTTGGAAAACCAAATTTACAAACCTTCGCCGATACTCTACTCGACGTAGCCGAACGTGATCCCGATCTACTGGTTGTCACCAGTGATTCTCGCGGCTCCGCTCGCCTGGTTGCTTTTGGCCAGAAACGACCCGACCAGATCATTGAAATGGGTATTGCCGAACAGAATCTTGTCGGCGTTTCTGCTGGCCTGGCTGCAGCTGGCAAAAAGGTCTTCGCAGTCTCACCGGCCTGCTTTTTAACGGCTCGCTCCCTAGAGCAAATCAAAAATGATGTGGCGTATTCAGACCAGCCCGTCAAACTTGTCGGGATCAGCGCCGGAGTCAGCTACGGCGCGTTGGGCACTACCCACCACTCCTTGCATGACCTGGCCGTCTTACAGGCCATCAACAATATCGATATCATCGTCCCTGCTGATAATTTCGAAACCGAACAAGCCATCCGTGCCGCTGTGAACTACCCGCACCCTCTCTTCATCCGTTTTGGCAAGAAGGCCATGTACGATTTACATCCTCAGGGGACTAAATTTGAAATCGGAAAGGCGATAACCTTGCGTACAGGAGGCGATGTGGCCTTTATTGCCACCGGCGAAACCGTATACCCGGCTTTACTGGCCGCGGATCGACTGGCAGAACAAGGGATCACGAGTAGTATACTCAGCTTGCATACAGTGCGACCTCTTGACGAAACTGCCATCCTTCAAGCTGCGGTTGACAGCCAGGTCTTGATCACTGTCGAAGAACACCACGTAAATGGCGGGCTGGGCAGCCGGGTCGCCTCTTTAATGATGCAAAATGGGGTCTGGCGGCCAATGCGCATCGTCGGAATACCCGACGAACCGACCATCACCGGCAGCCAGGGTGAAGTATTCAATTACTATGGCATCTTTCCAGAGGGGCTGGCGAAAATCGCGCTGATGCTGTTGCAGCAGGAAGTTAAGGCATAAACGATGAGCTTTTACCTGGCTCTAGATCAAAGCACCTCTGCATCGAAAGCCCTCCTGTTCAGCGAAACGGGTACCTTATTAGATGGCTGTAGCCTATCCCATCCGCAAATCTACCCATCCCCAGGGTGGGTAGAGCACGACCCAGAATTAATTTATACGAACTCCCTCGATGCACTGAGGGCACTCCTCGAAAAACACCCCCAATATGTCTCCGAAATCGCTTGTCTGTCCATCACCAACCAGCGCGAGACGTTTGTGATCTTTGATCGCCAAACAGGCAAGCCGCTCTACAATGCGATCGTGTGGCAGTGCCGGCGCGGCGAGACCCTCTGTGCATCACTCGAGGCAGCCGGGCTTGAGCAGTGCGTGCGAGCATTAACCGGACTGAAAATTGATACCTACTTTCCAGCCTCCAAGCTCCGCTGGCTGCTGGACGCGCGACCAGATCTACGACAAAAGCTGGTCGAGGGCAGCGCCCTTTTTGGCACGATCGACGCGTACCTGATTTATCGCCTGACCAACGGGCAGGTCCACGCCACAGATCACACCAATGCCTCACGCACGCTACTTTACGACGTAAACACCTTGGACTGGAATTCCGAGCTCTTCCAAATATTCGGCGTTCCTACTCAAGGGATGCCCGAGATACGCGAGAGCGCTGATCACTTTGGCCAGACCGATCTGGAAGGTTACCTGGCGCGACCGATTCCAATTTGTGGTGTGATCGGCGATTCGCAAGCGGCCTTGTTTGCGCAAAGATGTTTCACTCCCGGCAGCGCCAAGGTGACCTTCGGCACTGGTTCTTCATTGCTTCTCAATCTAGGCGCATACAAGGCGGTTTCGGCGCATGGCTCAGTCACGGCTGTTGCTTGGGTCTTGGGCCATCAGCCGACTTACGCCCTGGAGGGCATTACCAATTTCACCGGCGCAACCATTGCCTGGCTGCGAGACCAACTTGAACTGATCCATGATCCTGCCGAAGCCGAAGTCCTGGCCACGGCAGTTTCAGATAATGGCGGCGTTTACCTGGTGCCGGCCTTTGTCGGCCTGGGAGCGCCTTATTGGCGCCCAGATGCACGCGCCGCAATCACTGGCCTGACGCCCAGCAGCACGAAAAAGCACATCGTCCGGGCAGCTCTCGAATCGATCGCTTACATCGTCAATGATGCCCTCAAACAGATGGAAGCTGAAGGCGGTATGCAACTCCAGATCATCCATGCTGATGGCGGTCCTACACGCAATCAATTCCTGATGCAGTTTGTCGCTGATGTCACCGGTCACAGCGTGCGTGCTTCACGCCTGGCCGAGCTCTCAGCGTTCGGCGCGACAATGATGGGCATGCTAGGAGTGGGCGCCGCAACCCGCCTGGAGGACCTCCAGCTCCTACCCGCAGACTTCAATGAATACAAACCTCAACGTAATCCAGCCGAAGTCGCTTCGCTATTGGATGGTTGGCATCAAGCAGTCCGCCAGGTCTTATACACATAGACTATAAACGGCATGTCGTTCAAAAATTTTGAGAAAGGATCGCCAAATGAAATCGAAAAAAAACATTATTATTCTTGTTAGTATCATCGTTTTTCTACTCGTGGCCTATTTTGGTTGGCCGTACGCCTTCACGGTCGAATCAATTGCCCAGGTGGAACAGCAGAAAATTAGCGAAGCCTTCGACCCGGTGAAATACGTCGATGGCATCTGGGATAGCAAGATCATCCCTACGATTACTTCCAAAGCTGTAAACCTGACCGATATTTTGACAGCTATGAAGCCCGATGCACAGGGCATGGCGGCAAAAGATGCGTTGATCAAAGTCGCGAACCAATATGGACTGATCACGGTTGGTGAGGCGCATGTCTACCTGGTCAAAGGTGAAGGCAAGGTCGTTTCGATAGATACCAAGACCAGTCTCGGCGTGATGGAAATCCAACCTGCGGGTTATGATGGAACAATAAAAGTTCTGGTATATCTAGGTCCTCGAATTCCCAGTGATGAGACCTCAATACGCGATGGGGTTGGCTTCATCAACTTCGGGGATTTCAAGGAACAGACCGAGTTTGGCAAAGTCGGTTCCGAAATCAACAAGCGTGTGCTCGACCAGGCCTATACTTCGGTGGATAAAGAGCAACTTGTAGGTAAAACTATCTCTTTCTACGGCGCTATGACCATCCGTACTTTCAACCTGGTAAATATCGATCTTAAGAAGGTCACTATTGTCCCGGTCAAAGTCGAAGTGAAGGGGTAAAACCATGAATGAACCAAATTTTGAACAAGCGGTCAGGTCATCCCCCCCAGAGATAGGCGCCAGTACGGATCCTGTAGTCCTCCGCGCCGAAAAAATAACCAAGATTTTCCCCGGAACGGTCGCTCTAGACGATGTGAACTTCAATGTCTATCATGGCAAAGTCAATGTGCTGGTGGGTGAGAACGGCGCCGGGAAATCAACCTTGATGAAGATATTGGCCGGCGTGGAACAACCAAGCTCAGGGCAGATTTACCTGGAAGACAAAGAAATCCACATCCGCAATATCTCGGAAGCAACCAACCACGGCATCGGCATCATCTTTCAGGAGATGACCTTGTGCCCAAACCTGAGCGTGGTGGAGAATATTTATCTGGCCCGTGAGGTCACCCAGCGCGGTTTGATGATCGACAAGAAGACTCAAAAACAGCATACGCGCGAA
>JAYRNN010000107.1:0-7051 GCA_041912175.1 Anaerolineales bacterium
CGGTCGATCAATAAATCGACTTGCTCGCCATTCTGCATGCGGGCGATCAAGATGTACAGTTGGGTGCGGGTGTTGTTGTCATCGTTTCTGCGCACGGTGAGCAGGCTGGAAAAGCCCTGGATCTGCCTGGCCGGCTGGTTGGCCGGCTTGCGTCCCAGGCTGGGCAGCGGCCCGCGCCGCAGGCTGAGCTCCTGGCGGTCCAGGTGGATCGTCGTCCGGTTGACTAGTTTACTCACGCCCAGGTAGAGCACCCCCAATCCGATCAACACCCACATCCCGATCAGCCAGAATGGGAAACCTTCTAAAATGGAATAAAAGAACACGCCGGCTGCCACGACGAATAAACCCATCACCGTCAGGCCCACGCCGGTCGAGGCTCGCTCCCGGTAACGGATCTCGACCGCCCCAGGGGTGCGCTCAACCTGAACCTGTTTCGGGAGGCGCGGCCCGGCTTGCAGCGCCTCGACATCTTGCATGCTGGTCTCGGTCGCGGCTTCGCCCTCGCGGTAAGCTGTCGACCCGCCGGCGACCAACTTGAGCGACTTGATCCGCATCATCATGTCACTCTTGACTTCCAATGCAGCCGGAATTTTCCCAAGCTCGAAGGCATAGCGCTCGCTGCGGCTTTTGCCAAAATTAACTGCCACGACTTCGCCGTTCACCGCCACGCTGCCCGTGCGGGCCTTTCCGCCGCCGTAATCGATCGTGTAAGTCGTCTCGCCGCCCGGTGAGGTGTATTCCCAGCGCCGGAAACGCCCGTCTGATTCAGCTAACACTGCGCCCATGCCATCCTCCATGTTTGGTCTCGCGTGAATACTGCGCGCCGGACGATGCCCAGTCACTGGCGCTCTTTTTTGACATGTTCTGCAACATACCTGCATCTTGATCTAAGATTGTTATCGAATAAGAATTACACTTAAATCTTACTGCAACGGTAGATGGCTGGCAATGAGCCAGGGCGCAATTAATGGAAAATTTACAATAGAAAATCGCCTGCCCCGTGGACAGCGGGTGTGCCTGCCCAGGTCATGCTGCGTCAATTCTGAACACCACATAACCTCCGGCGATTTTCTCCATCTCCGCGAATGTGGGCTTGGGCCCCAGACCGAAGAAATGCCGGGAGGCCTGCGCCCCAGAGTGTGTGAAAGCCCTCTTCTGCACATAGGCTAATAGGATAGGCGCGCGTCCCTCTTGAGGGACTTCCGAGAGTTGGATAGGTTCTCTTTTTGGGGAAATCATCACGGCTTGCCCTGCCGAAGCGCGGACATTCTTGACCCAGTCTGCTTCTCCGGCCAGGGAAACAAAGTACCAACTGTTTTGATAGTGTGTGCGTGACAGTGAGACTCGAATAGGCCGTCCTGTCTTGCGGCCGCGCACTTCCAATGTGACGGTGCGCGTGGTGATTCCAAGGCTGGTGAACCAGGGTATAGCTGTCTTCGTCACCCACTCAATGATGCGCATCTGCGAGTAGCCCTCGATATATTGGATTGCCGCCTGGCGGTGCGGCGTAACCCGCCGCTTCCCGGTAATAAACGGTAGATTGTCCTGGTGAATTATATTCGGTAATTCCGTAGAGTGATTATCTTATATAATGTTCATCAGGTGTGATGAGGCGCCCCATAGATTTGAACCCTTCTTTTGAATTCGGATTACTTAATGGCTGGATATTGCTCGCGTTTGAGTTTTTGATCGAAGGCGGCTTACTGCTTGTCTTTCCCAAGGCCGTGGTCTCCCGATTGTTCGACCGCTCCGACTGGAACCCGAAGCAGAAAGTGTTCACGATCATCGGCAAGGTGTTCTCCCTGGCCTGCCTGGCATTAATCGTTTTTACACCCCTGAAACTCAATTCGATCGTGTTCATCATTGGGATCATTTTGTATACCGTCGGTTTGGCTGGTCTCGTCATCGCCATGTTGAACTTCAAGGATGCCCCCTTGGATCAGCCGGCGACGAAGGGCGTGTATAAGATTTCACGCCACCCCCAAGTTGCGGCGTTGTTTGTAATTTTCTTTGGGATATGCGTGGCCATCGGTTCGTGGATGGCGCTATTTATGCTGGTGATGTCCAGGGCATTTCAGCATTTTGGCATCCTGGCAGAGGAAGAGGTATGCCTGAAACGATATGGTGAGTCGTATCGGGCCTACATGCGCCAGGTACCGCGCTATTTTTTATTCTTTTGAGTTAGAGGCGCTCGATGTTGGCGGATGATATGAATATCAAAGATCTCCAGCCGGCCGCCGCCGCGCTAGGCGTCCTATGGGCCACGTGGCAGGGAGTCCTATTGTGGAGGGCCAGGCCAGTAGAAACGCGCTAAGGATCGATCGCTGCGCGCGGCAGCCACTGCGCCGGGTTGTCTTGCCGCAGGTTCCCGCTCTCTGGTGAAGACGCGCTGGCCTGGAATGCCATGTCGTCTACGAACAGGTTGCTGTTATTCGATGAATCTGTCACAACCCGGATCTGCAGGGTCACCGACTGGTTGGCGTACGCGCTCAGGTTGACGACATGCTTCACCCAGCCGCCGGTGTTCTGACCGCTGCACAGATCATAGCTTTGTACGGGCGTCCCATTTATCCGTACACTGGCGACGTCATATCCACAGGCATCTTCGGAAGCGATCCAGTGATAATAAGCCAGGTAGGGCGTTCCGGCTGCCACGGTGACCTGCTGTTGGATGTAGGAGGTATCGTTTATGTCCCCGCCCAACCAGGCCGCCCAGCTTCCACCGTGGGGTGTGACGCCCGTTGGCCAGCCGCTGTTCATGATGATCGTCCAGCCGTGCGTAGAATACTCTGTCCAACAAACGTTGCCTTGCTCAAAATTGCCGTTACATAGGTTACCGCCAGATGGCAATGTGGTGGCATTGGCGGGGTTGGAATAAGCCGACGACCCGGCGCTGTTGTAGGCCTTGACCCGGTAATAGTACGGGGTATTGGCCTGCAGGCCGGTGTCGTCATGGCTGGTCGTGTTGGCGGGTAAGGTGATCAGCGGCGACCAGGTCGAGCCGTTCGGCGAGCGCTCCAGGTTGTAGCCGGCTTCACTGCTGGCGTTATCGTCCCAGGTCAGGTGAATCACAGAAGAAGAGCTGGCGACGGCGGCCAGGTTGGTTGGCGCGGTGGGGGGAACATCGCGCCGGACGAGCGGCAAGAAGAAGGAAGTGAAGGTTGCATTTGGCGAGCCCAGGTATAGCCGGCCGTACCCGAAGACTGTGTCCTTGCCGGCTGCGCCCATGTCAATCGCCCGACCGGTGAGGAGCGTCTCGATTTGCGCGGGTGTGTAGCTCGGGTAAGCGCTTTGGAGGAGCGCCGCTGCCCCGGCCACGTGGGGGGTCGCGGAGGAAGTGCCGTTGAATTTGTCTACGGTTCCATAACTGACCGTGGAAACGTTGGCAAAGCCAGAGATATCCGGCTTAATGAAACCACCGGCTGCTGTTCCACCCGGGCCGTTTGTCGGCCCTTCCGAGGAGTACGTTTCCTGTGGATAAGGTGAATTGACATCCAGGGCAGCCACGGTCATCGCGCCTGGCGAATCGGCCAGGTTTGCCAGGCTGCGTGCATACACCAACTCATCCAGGGGGGCTATTTTCGGGGCAAAGATCTCCAAATTGACGTTGCGATTGCTCGAGTAGCGTGTAATCGCAAAGCCATACGGCGCTGGATCGCCTGAAGTGACATAAGCCGCATATTCGGTGGGGGTTTGTCCCGCTCCACCGTTTTGGTTATTGGCGCTGCTGGCAACGGTGTCCCAGGTCGAGCCATTATAGCGCAGGAGAAGAAGGTCATAATCCTGGTTGTGATTGGCCCAATCATCCCAGCGCAGGAAGACCCGAAAGGCGAAGCCGGGATTAATGAGATAAGCGTCGCCATTCCCTGGGCCAAAATAGTTAATCCTTTGGTCCCCGTTAAATTGATGGTAGCTATCCCCATTTGGGTCGGAAAAAGCGCCGCCCCAATGCGCCTGGCGGTCGTTGCTGGCCGCGGTGGCCCACAGGATGCCATTATTGCGGGCGTCCTGAACGAGATCCGCGAAGAATCCCGTCCCATCTCCCGGGGTGAGGTTATACCAACCCAGCGAAGTGGAGATCACGTCCACACCGTTCGATTTTGCCCAGTCGACGGCTTCCTGCAAGTCGATATCCGTGCCGACTTTGGCCAGGTACATGGTCGCCTGGGGGGCGATGTCATAAACGATTTCCGCGCAGGCTGCTCCGTGAACCGTAGTCCCGTCCACCTGGGGGTCTGTCTCGCCATCGACGAAGTTTTTAACGGTCACTGTGGCGGGTAGGTCGCTGCCAAGCAGGCCGGGATATCCCTGGAAACCGGCATCGATGATGGCCACCTTTACCCCTAACCCCAGGAAACCGGCGGAGTGCCAGGCAGGCCCATTGATCGCTGCCAGGCCTTCCGTGGTGTATGTCCCTGCATCCAGCTCGAAAGTAGATACCTGCTCGGGCAGGCGTAGATAATCGACCATCGGGTTGGCTGCGACGCCCTCCAGGGCCGAGATGGGCAGCCAGCCCTGCAGGGTTGTACCGCTCCAATCGCCGCCGGTGATCTGCCCTCCGGCTTGCTCGATCACGATCCTGGCATCTTCCAGCCTGTCTGGGGTGGTCAGTGCCTGGATCTGAACACGCTCGCCGGATCGACGCGCCATCGCTGCATCCGCCTGTTCGAGCGCCTTTTGGGTCGAAATTTTGGCCGCCTCGGCCATGGCCTTCAGCGAGGTATCCATTTTGCTGCTGAGACCGGTCTTCTCTGTGGAAAAATGCAACTGCGCGTTTTGCGCTTCCGGTGGGAGGCTGATTGTCCCGGCAATTGCTCCGGTTGGCTCTGCCTGTGCTGCGCTTCCCACGAGACCGTTGCCGAAGACCAGGATTAGTACGAGACAAAATGAAACCATGCGACTGGTCTTAATAATCAGACGATTTGTGTACATTTTTCACCTCGAAATACACAACTTGGAATGTTTTGAAATTAAAATAGCACGTCAGATTAAGGTAAAACGCCCTGAGCAGAAATACGGATAGTCAGGACCTGCTCAAGATTAGAAACTTCGCATAGCCGGCTGATCGGAACATAAGCCTGGATTTCCTGCCCGGCCCGAGAGCCTGGTTCCACATCGTATTTTTCCAGGAAACTCAGGTCATCACTTGCCAGCAGCAGGCGGACTTGTACTTTTCCTTCCCTGATAGGCAGGTTGAGACTGGTCGCCATTGCGATGGGATCGGCGGAGGCGGTTAACTGGTTTAGCTGGCTATCCAGTTTCGGACAAGCAAGTGATTTTGTGGCGCTGACTTCGTTCAAGTTCGCCTGGCCGGATACTTCGGTTGTACCGGCGATGATTTCTGTGGTGGAAGGCATATTTTGAGCAATCGCCCCGGTGGTTAAGTTAGCAGGAGAATCATCCGGTTTGGATGCCTGCCTGGAGCTGCATCCGGCGCTCAGGAAGATTGCAACGGTGAGTATAGTCAGAATGATATACCAGGCGCCCGAACGATTTTTTGTGCTGATCATTGAATTCAGTATACCCCAAAAACAGATCCGTTCCAGGCGGGTTTTATATTTTTCCTTGCCGGAAGATGCGCGTTCGCTGAGTCCAACCCGCCATCTTGGGGTGTATTGAGCGATTGATCGTCCTGGTGAATTATATTCGGTAATTCTGTAGAGTGATTATCTTATATAATGTTCATCAGGTGTGATGAGGCGGCCCATGGATTTGAACCCTCCCCTTATAAAATCTATCCTGAAAAGAGGCTTCAATTGATCAAAATCAAAAACGCACGCTTGCTCGACCGTGAGGGCCGGCTGGTTCAAGAAGAGCTCTTCATAGAAGATGATATGATCGTCGCTGTGTCTTCCGCGCCTCCCCAGGCGGTTCCTGCGCGGGAGGAATTCGACGCCTCCGGCCTGGTCGTGTCGCCCGGCTGGATCGACCTGCAGATCAACGGCGCTTTTGGCCTGGATTTCACCAACGATCCCGCCTGCGTCTGGGATGTGGCGGCAAAACTGCCCCAATTCGGCGTGACCGCGTTTCTACCCACCGTCATTACCGCCTCCGCCGAAACCTACCAGGCGGCGATTGCGGCGCTGCAGGCAGGCCCGCCTCCGGGGTGGCGCGGCGCCCGCCCGTTAGGCTGGCATTTTGAAGGTCCCTTCCTTAACCCTGCCCGCAAAGGCGCCCATAACCCGGCCGATCTGCGCCTGCCCGAGCCCGGCTTCGTGCAGGATTGGAGCCGGGATAACGGCGTGCTGCTGGTCACCATGGCCCCCGAGCTGCCGGGGGCTTTGGCGCTGGCCGAACAATTGGCGGGGCGCGGCGTGCGGCTCAGCATCGGCCATTCGACCGCCACGCTGGATGAAGCCCGCCAGGCTGTGGCGCACGGTTTCAGCGCCGCCACCCATCTCTTCAACGCCATGCCGCCCCTCGACCATCGTTCCCCTGGCCTGGTCGGCGAGGTCTTGCTCAACCAGCGCATCGCAGCCGGATTGATCGTCGATGGCCTGCACGTGCATCCCTACCTGGTGGAGATCGCCTGGCGTCTCAAGGGCGGGGATCACATCCTTTTGATCAGCGACGCCACTTCCGCCCTGGGCAGCGCGCCGGGAAAATACATGCAGGGCGGGCTGGAAGTTACCGTCGACGCGCGTTCGGCGCGCCTGGCGGATGGAACCCTGGCCGGGAGCATGCTGCGCCTCGAACAGGCGCTGCGCAACGTGATCCAGTTTACCGGCGCGCCCATCGAGCAGGTTTTGCCAGCCCTGGGGGTGAACCAGGCCCGGCTGCTGGGCCTTGAAGAGGTTGGGGAAATCCGCCCTGGTTTCAGGGCCGACCTGACATTTCTCAACCCAGCCGGCGAAGTCGCGAGGACGATGGTCGGCGGGCAGTGGTTCTAATCGCTAATGCCCACACTTTCGCCTGCAGCTCAGCACAGACTCAAAGGGGCTGTCTAGAAAGAACGACTAAACAGTCCTACAAGGGGAATAATCGGTGCAATTTAGCGAGAGACAAAAAAAGGCGGCCTAACGGGCCGCCAATTTTGTCATATTATGAGCAA
>JAYRNN010000108.1:0-24361 GCA_041912175.1 Anaerolineales bacterium
ATCCTTAACAAATTCGTATTCTTCTGGCGAACAATCCCAGAGGCCGGCGGCAGCGTCAATATTTTTCAAAGGGAACGAATGCGTCAGGCAGATCCGGGCGGCGTCATCGTACCCCAACCTGGTTAAAAATTGATAACCGTCGATGATATGGCGCATATCCGCGGACCCGTCTTGACGGCCGATATCGTGGATATACCCGAGTACGTAGGCGGCGGACGAGTCAAGCGAGGCAACCCGGGAGGCAATCTGGGCGGCAGCCTGGGCTGCGAAAAAAGAGTGCTGCACCCAGGGGCCGGGTCTTCTTTTTTCGGCCTCGCTCATTAGTCGAGCCGCCTCAGCTAACGTGGGTATTTTGAGGGGTTGCACCCCCTATTTTGCCTCGGGCTGAGTTGCTTCCCGAACTACCTCAGGCCAATTTTCTGCTTCGAGCCCAAATTGAGCCAGGAATGCGAAAGCAATTCGCTCCAGCCCAAAGGCCACACAGCCGGTATGAGCAGGGCTCCCGTCAGGCAAGCTGATATTAAGGTTTCGCCCAAAGAAATCCTGGTGGTAATTATACGAACCGACTGCCAGCGTCGAATCCTTGAATGGCAGGCGAGCACGGATTTCGAATTTAAGTTGGAAGGCGCTCTGGAAGGCGGCCTGCTTACGGAATTCGCCAATGAAGAATGGATCATTGGCGCTCTCGACCCGATAAGCCATGCCAATTTCCTCCAACACTTTCGCCATGCGTTGGCGTCCAATCTCCCTGTTCTCCAATACGAACTCTTTTGGGCCTACAAAAATGATTTCGCGCATGGTGAAGTTCCACAAACGCTCGAGTGAAACCAGGTTGATCGCCTCATATCGGAAACAGTTGCCCACTGCCGTAGCTACAATTTTGCCATTCGGCAGAGGTTTATCTGCCAGAGCAAAATATAAATGGTAGCATACCGCTGGAGATAGGAGCGTTTGAATATTCGCGAAGGATGTTAAGGGGGCGCTGAGACCATGATCATCGCAAGCAGCATGTTGTGCGAAATGATCAATTACATCCAGGTCTTCGCGCAAGTGGGTCACGAAGGACAATGAGTGAGGAAAAGCGCGAAAATAGCCCACTCGCTCTAAGTAACGCGCCGGGATCAGGGTCGGAAAACGGTATGGGAGCGCTTCAAATGAGTCAGCCAATTCCAGGAAACGCCCTTCGAAGTAACCAATTAATCTCGTCAGCAGCGGGCCCAGGCTAAAAACCCCGGCAGTTTCCTGGCTGATTTCCCCTCGTGCAGCCAACTCTAGCATTGGATCGAGGTCATAAGACATGGGGCGCTCCAGGTGATCTTCGAGCACCTGGACTTTCGGCCTGATTGCGCCTTTTACCATCGAAGCCACCACACGCTGGACCTTTTCTTCTAGCTCCGCCTGGCACGAGGGGTTTACCGGCTGGTGTAGGGTGAGCTTGATCTGCTGGTCAGGGCCTGGAAGAACCTCTGCCCTGGCAATGTTTTCATCCACGTACGCCAGTTTCGACTGCACTTCGCCGGCCAGGTGGTCTGGGATGGGGATAGCAGGTGGAAAAGAAATTAAAGATGCGCTGTGTACCTTCTCTGAATCGGACATAGTCTTTCTCCTCAGTTAAACACGATCTTCATTATCTAAAGGTTTAACGCAGAAGGTTAATCGAGATGCGCTTGGTCTTCGATGTGCTGGCAGATAATTGGGATGCTGGTCAGGCCAGCAATCGTGTCATTGTTTATTTCAATGCCAAAGTGCTCTTCCAGGCGCATCATCACTTCCATATGTCCCATCGAATCCCATTGAGGAAGATCACCAAATGCCAGGTCGGGGACGACCAACTCTGGGGACACCTGCAGCGCCTCGACCAAAACGGCCTGGACCTTTTCTACTAGTATATTTGTTTGTTCAACAGGCATAACACTTCTCCTAAAAACGTTCTTTTTTATAAGCACCAGCTACCTTATGATGATTGCTTTATTTTACAAACCCCAACAGGCTGGTACTGTGGATCCCACTTACCCCAGGGCATGCCGTTCTCTCCAGAGCGGCTATAGAAAGAAGCCAGATTGTCACGAAGCTCGGCAGAGTTGCATAAGGATGCAAATAATTCGTCATATTGTGCATAATTTGAAGGCGTATCTTCTGGCAGGCCAAAAAGGGTTCTCAAAGTTGTATCGGTATAGCACCACCCCGCAGAAGGTTGGTGGAACCAATCCTGGTCGCGCCCAGCGCATAATGTCGCCAGCAGCAGCCCACCCGGTTTGAGCACGCGCATTAATTCGCTCACCACGACCGGCAAATCCTCGAGCGAATTGTGTTCGAGCGCCGACACGGCTACTACCGCGTCCAAGGAATTATCCAGGACATCGGTGAGCGTTTTCAAGTCCTGATTGTAAATAATCACCCGGCCATCAGCGCGCCCGGCGCCCAGCCCGCTCAGGTAATCGAGCGCCTGTCCTAAGGACCTTCTGGGATGATTAAGGCCGTCCGCAAAGAGTTGGTTGGATGGCAGAAGATCGGGTTCTGGTTCCTTGCGCAGACCGACCACATTGAAGCGCCTGCGAAAGCGTATGGGTAGCGAGGCGCGACTGCCGCGATCCACGCTCAAGACTTCCGCGCCCTGCACGGCCAGGTGCCACTGCAAGATGCCTGTCCCAGCGCCGGCATCCATGATAAATTTTCCTTTGCCAGGGCCAAGATATTTTAAAATCCAGGTTAAGTCGAGCAGGTAGTGCCAGCCAAACTCGAGCCCTAAGGAACACGCCAGGCCCTTCAGGGCTTCCACAGTCAAGCGGTTTTCATCCAATAGGCTGGTAGATGGAATTTCGATTTTATCGATCATGGTAGGTAAGAGCCGCCTATATTATGAATGGCGTTCCATTCAAGATGCCATCATGCAAGATGCGCATGGTGGACGAGTGTTCAAGCGAGAGCTGCCGCCAGGAAATAGGCTTCAAATAAACCTGTCCTTGTTGTTCTCCCTCTTGTAAAAATTCATCCATCGGCAGAGAAATCCGATAGAACTGGTAATAGAGAAAACGTCGCGCATTTCGCTGGAAGTCGGGCGGTAGATCAATCTGCTGGACATGCAAAAAATTCTCGGTCATACGTTGAAAATCAGCCGGGCTTTCCGGCAAGAAAACTGTCGGGTATTGCGTATAACGCGCCTTGCCCGCACAGACGACCGGTTTGCCCATCAATGAAGCTTCCAGGCCAATCGATGAATTGTACACCAAGACAAACTTCGAACGCTGAATCAGCTCATAACTGCTAATGAATTCATCCGGTTCGATAAAAACGACATTCGGAAATGATTTCACCTGCCTGCGAATAATCCAATCATGAACGCTTTCGTTGCTGATTTTGTTCGAGACAGGCCGCTTCTCGTCTGGATGGGCGCGAATAACGAACAGAGTCTCTGGATGGCTGTGAATTATCCCCAACAGCAGGTCGAGCCAATCAAACATATTCGAGAAGAGTGTATTGGCATGCACCTGGCTGGAATCGTAAACTACGTTGGTGAACACCGGCACGATCTGGCTGAATCGAGCGGCCTGCTCTAGGAAACCATCATCCAGGCCGCGCATTTGCGGCCAAAAACGAATGCCGGCCATGCTAAAATTTCCTTGAAAGCGCTTTTCCAATTGCCCATCCAACCTCGCCTCTTGCTCAGGGGTAAGCTCAAAATCTTTGGGGATATCCACCGGGTAAGCGGTCGGTTCGCCCTCCGTGAAAAATACTGAGTAAGGCTGGAAACCTACTTCAAAGGCTACGCTGCGCACGCCGAGTTGGCGCGCCACCCAACGCGCAGTTGCTTCTGGGTAAAGGATCCCGTTGAAGAAGACCGCAACTTGTACCTGGGTGGATTTTAAGAGTTCAGCGAATTGGCCTGCCAGTGAATATGCCGAAAGGATGTATTCCCGAAAAAGCCCGCGCGTCGGTGGATCGTCATTTAGATGGTGACGGCGCAACGACCAACGGACGGAGGGCAAGACAAGTTGGCCGAGAGGGATCGCAGGAGTCGGGGATTGCGAATCCCGTTTTAGAAACTCGGCCCTCATCTCTATGGAAGCGAGTTCATCGACGGACAAATTCGCCAGGGTTTTTGCAAGCACCGCATCTTCCTGGTAAATGAACCAGGTGGTATCCGAGGCAGTATAAAGTCGCCTGGATTGAGCGATACATGCCTGGCAGGGCGGTGGTTTTGTCAGGTCATTGCTGTTGGTGCCAAGCACGCAGTGGCTCATCCCGGCCTGGCATACAAAATGCCGTACTGGCGTCCCCGCTACTGCGATTCCCCAGGCTGACAGCAAGTCGAAAGCAGCGTTGAGTGTAAATCCTCCCAGTCGCGCTGTTGCATTAAAAAACACGACCGAAACTTTGTCCTCAGAAGACAGCGCCTGCGCGGCCACCTGGCGAGCTAAAGAGACAATACGACGCTGGTTCCTCCAGGTTGCAGTTCGGCGTTGAATACGATCCAGATAATTCATATGCCTGAAAGCTTTATACAGATTGGAAGGCTTTGAAATACGCCTCCGACAGACGCTGGATCGCGATTAAGAAACCCTCGCCGTTGCGTTGGTGGCCGCGCCAAATTTCGGGGATCATCGTTCCACGGTAGCCGCCGATGACTCTAAAGAAATGTACCCAGTCGATCGTGCCTTCCCCGATCTGCAGACCTTCGCCATCCAGCCCTGCGCCATCGGACAGATGCAAATGGCGGACATATGGCAAGAGTACCTCCACCTGATCGTAGAAGTCAACGTGCGCCCAGTTGCAATACAACTTGCTATGCGAGGTGTCGAAACACATGTTCAAACCCAACGAGGTAATGAAATCACGGATCTCGTACGCATCCATGAAGGCGTTCGTCAACCATTGCCCTCCGAAATACCAGGGATGGGGCGGCAGATTTTCCAGCAGCAGCTCGACCCCGGCGTAATCCAGCTCTTGTACGGAGCGATGCAGGTTCTTATACAGCGCATCGTGGTCCGTAAGAGGATGATCCAGGCTCATACCGCCAGGATGGATAATCACCTTGGGCAGACCCTGAAAATGACCCGCTATTTTGCGCGTGAGATTAATCGTCTTTTGCATTAACTCGCGTGAAGCGACGCGTTGGCGCTCATCTTGTGCGCACAGATCTACTAAAGAACGTTCCCAAAATTCTGGAGCGTGCACCACCAATTTAAGCGCCATATCCCCCCCTGGGTAGATTTCATCTAAATCCTGGTCGGTGAGGTGAAACTCTAGCAAGCGCGGATGGTGAACCAGCAGCTCCTCATAATCGCGAAAACGCACTGTAAAACCATACTCCATTGGCAGAATGTGTTCTGTATCCAGGACAATCTTAATGCCCAGGTCGCTATCCAAAAACGGTTCGTCTTCCTGGATGGCGCGCTCAGCCGTCCGGCCTAAAAGGCGAGTGTAATTTTGCGGTGAAATCCCCAAGGCTGGCCCCTTGACGGTGACCATATCGCGTGTGATGCGTTCGCCAACCGAGATTGTCCGGGCAGCTACCAGGCTTTTACCAAGCACCTCGCGGTTGAGGATTTCACCTCTCGAAATAAACTTTTCTTCGCCAGCGCCCAAGGCCATTGTAATCTGACGAATGTCGCGCACCATTTTCTTAAAGCCTTGTGGCTCCAGGCTGGCGGCGTGATCTGGCCCATCCATCGTACGGTCGAGCGTGATATGTCTTTCAATAATGCTGGCGCCAAGAGCAGCGGCGACTGTCGAAACCGCAATGCCGCGCTCATGGCCTGAATAACCCACCGGCGCTCCAAAGCGACGAAGCTGGTTCATAAAACGCAGATTGATATCTTCGAAAGCCGCTGGATACGTGCTATTGCAGTGGAGTAAGGCAAATGTTGCTTGATGCTCGCGGAGAAAATCTACGGTTGTTTCAACCTCTTCCATCCGGGACATACCCGTGGACAGGATAAGCGGCTTGCCCTTCTCGATGAGATGATCCAGCAGCGGCAGGTTTGTCAGGTCGGCGGAAGCGACTTTATAGGCCGGGACGCCAAGCTGATCGAGAAAGTCGGCGCTTTCAACATCGAAGGCAGAAGCCATGAAAGTGATGCCCTTCTTATGACAGTAATCGACAATTTCATGGTAGCTATCGTCTGATAACTCAACTTGCTGCAATATCGGCAGCAGGTACCGCAGGGTCTTTTCTCCGGCGTTGGCGTTGCTCAAATATTTCTTGGCATACAATTTTTCTAAATTGCGCTTTTGGAATTTAACTGCATCGGCGCCGGCATCTACGGCCGCATCGATTAACTCCAAGGCCAACGCCAGGATGCCATTATGATTCACGCCAATTTCAGCAATAATATAGGCCGGGTGGCCATCACCGACCGACCGGTCTCCGATCTTAATTTCAAGCATAGAATTCTCCTAAATTTGAAAACCTAAATCATCCAATGTGATTTCCCCGCTCTCAAGCATACGTTCGGCCCGTCGCCAATCATCGGGAGAGTCAATATCAATCCACTCAGAAGGATCAATAATTAACGGAAGAATACGGCTACCCGTCATCGAGTTCTTGGTAAGAATGGTGTCTGCCCAGGCTGCATCGACATAGCCAGTTTGCCAATAAACGTCGGGCAACGCCTGGCGGGGCATATTGTAGGGTTCTTTAAACTCGGTCTCTAAGAGTGGACGCATGTAGCCGTCATGACCAATTCGCCACATCTTATACGGGTTCTGAAAAGGCGCGCAGACGGTGCGAACTGCATCCGCAGCGGGCTGCTCTAAGAGACGAAAAACCGCCTGGTCGATCAGGTTGACGCGCCGAAAGGGCGAGGTTGGGCGGAGCTGGACGACAATTTCGGGCTCATAGCCTCCATGAGCCGCTAACCAGCGCAAAGCATGTTGGTAGACCGGCAAATCGGGCGTGTTATCCTGCGAGATATCCGCCGGGCGCAGGAAAGGCGTCTCAGCCCCATAGCGCCGGGAAATAGCAGCAATTTCTTCGTCGTCGGTTGAAACAATTAATCGCGTGACCGTCTCAGCAGCCAGTCCAGCAGCGATGCTGTAGCCGATCAAAGGGTGTCCGGCAAAAGGACGGATATTTTTGCGCGGAATACTCTTCGAGCCGCCGCGCGCGGGGATTATCACAAGGACTTCTTTCATTATAAATTAGAAATCAGGGGTCTGAATACGGTTTACCAGGCGGTCCAACCACCATCGACGACCAGGTTTGCGCCGGTCATATAGGAAGATGCGTCTGAAGCCAGAAAGAGTAAGGCGCCATTCATCTCGTCTTTACGGGCCATGCGGCCCAAAATCGAACGAGTAGAATAGGCTTTTAAAAAATCATCATCATGGCCGTTGAACACCCCGCCAGGGGTCAGGGCATTGACGCGGATATTTTTTCCGGCGTAATACGCAGCCAGGTAGCGCGTCATCCCCAGGATTCCTGCCTTTGTTACGGTGTAGTAAACCGGTTTAAATGGTTGGTCTGCGAAAGATTGGCCCTGCCGTTGATACAATCGCTGGTCCGGGCCAACCAAACCGTACATCGAGGCAATATTGACAATCACTCCACCGCCCTGCGACAGCATCGGCTTAATCGCTGCCTGGCAGCATAAAAATGCGCCAGTCAGGTTCACATCGACCGCCTGCTTCCAGGCAGCCAACGGAAAGGTTTCGAAGGCGCCTGATGAGGTATTGGAATGCTGCGGGTCGAATTTTGGGTCCAACGCGGCAGAGTTAACCAGAATGTCCACACGGCCATAGACCGCCAGAGTCGCAGCCACCAATTTCTCTACAGAAGCGGGATCCGTCACATCTGTTCGCACCGCCTGCGCTGAATACCCGTCCTGGATTAGCCCATCCGCCAGCGCCTGGGCAGTCGCTTTATTGATATCAGCTACGACTACCGCGGCGCCGGCTTCAGCCAGGGTATGACAGAACTCAACTCCCAACAGGCCTCCGCCGCCCGTGACGATGGCAACTTTATCCTGAAGGCCAAATAAAGCGTTAAGCGTTGAGGGCATCCTTTATATTAATGTGCTCTTGGGGCTGGGATTGATTCGTCAGTGGGCATCATCCCATTCACGTAGCTGCTGCGGCCATCCGCCTGGAGATAACCGCTTTCCTTTAGGAATGCGATAATTTTATGGGCGTTTTCTTCGGCGCTCTCATTGACCGTATCCAAGACGATTTCCGGGTTGATGGGTTCTTCATAAGGGTCATCAACCCCGGTAAATCCGGTGATTTGGCCGCGACGAGCACGCGCATACAGGCCTTTCACGTCACGCTGTTCACAAACCTCGATCGGCGTATCCACATAAATTTCAATAAAGTTTTCACCCACCATCTTCCGCGCCTCGTTACGGGTGGCGCGATACGGGCTGATCGCAGCCGTGATGGCTGTGCCTCCGTGGCGGGCGATCTCGCTGGCGACATAACCAATCCGGAGAATGTTGACATCGCGATCTTCGCGCGAGAAACCGAGGCCTTTTGATAAGTGCGTGCGCACCACATCACCATCCAGCAATGTTACCTGGCGGCCATGCTCGAGCAGCAGCGAGGTTAGAATTTCAGCAGTGGTAGATTTTCCAGAACCGCTCAAGCCGGTGAACCAGATGCAAACGCCCTGTTTGTGCATGGGCGGATACATCTCTTGCAAAATTTCGGCCGTTTCCTTACGGGTAAACCATTCGGGCAACAAATGTCCTTTTGCCAGGTAATCATCACGAACCTGAGTGCCTGAGATCGAGAAGATGCGCGCCCCTTCAGGAACCTTTGGACCCTCTTCATACCGCTCTTCGTCCGGTAGATATACCAGCTCTTTGAATTCGACCGGTTGGACGCCGATCTCGCCGGCATATTGGGCCATCATATCCTGAGCTTCGTACGGCCCATAGAATGGGCGTCCCTGGCTATCCTTGCCCGGCCCGGCGTGATCGCGGCCGATGATGAAATGCGTGGCGCCGTGGTTACGGCGGATAATCGCGTGCCAAAGGGCTTCACGTGGGCCTGCCATGCGCATTGCCAGCGGCAGCAGGCTCAATTCTGTGCTATTTTTGTCGTAGTAATTTTCAAACAAGGCCCGATAAACGCGAACCCGGGTGTAATGGTCCACGTCCCCTGGCTTGGTCATTCCCACTACCGGGTGGATCAAGAGAGCGCCGCCGACTTCTTCGGCAGCCCGTTTGGTCAATTCCTCATGGATACGGTGCATCGGATTTCGGGTTTGGAAGGCGACTACCTTTTCATAACCCATTTCCTCGAGGCGAGCACGCACCTCTGCCGGTGTTCGCCGAAGATCCGTGAAATCGTAATACTTAGGCAGATCAAGTACCTTTAATTTACCCGAAACATAGACCTTGCCCCAGCGCACCATCTCTGAAACCAGCGGATGGCGTGGATCGGTGGTGCCGAGAGTCAGGCGCGCCTCGCGCATCGGGTCGTAATGATAAACTTCGTCGATCTGCATGATCGCCAGCGTATTGTTGCGCGCATCGCTTAACGTGATTGCTTCGGCATAGCTTGGGAGGGCATTTTCATCCACGGGCAGGGTGACCGGGATTGGGAATAACATGCCATTTACCAGGCGCATTTCAGTCAAGACGCGCTCATAGTCGGCTTTGCCCATGAAACGATCGAGGGGAGAAAAGCCTCCCGTCGCCAACAACTCAAGATCGCAAAGGGCTCGGGCCGAGATTTGAACCGAAGGCAAATGGGTAGAATGAGCCAACAACTCCTTACGTTCATCGCCAGTTACCAACAGGTCGACCAATTTACCACCGTAGGGAGTGGTTAATTTTTGTGGCTGAGTTTCAGACATAAATCTTCTCCTGAGAAAAATACAAATTTAGAAATATTTTAACTTTTCGATGTGTTAGAAATGCAATATCGGATTATACATTGTAGATGTAAACCTGGGCCCATATTTAACTGATCTTTTACACCTTTTTAAACATTTCTTTCGCGATTGGCAAAGAATTTTTTACCGAAGTGCCTTAATCTTCTGCAATGGGTTGAATGCAGACCTCAGGCGGCGCAAACAGTTGACAAAAGCCGAACGCGATATAATGACCAGATAGTTTATTTTGGAGTTCATCAAATGAGCATTTCGAAAAAAGAAACGAAAACTTCCAAGCAGAAGTCCTCTTCCAAATTGTCCAACCTGATTTTTGGCCTCATTTTGGCGGCTTACGCACTTTACGCGGCGATTTTTATTTTCAAATCAAGCTTTGTGGTGGGGGGAGAGCGCTATTTTGTCTTATTTGACGATGCGATGATCTCCATGCGGTATGCCAAAAACCTGGCGGATGGGTTTGGCCTGGTCTGGAACCCGGGGGGAGCCCGGGTGGAAGGATTTACAAACCCACTATGGACAGTCTGGATGGCGGCGCTGCATCTCCTGCCAGTGGCAGCTTCCAAAACCAGCCTGATGGTTCAGATCAGCGGCGCCGCTTGTATCCTGGCCAGCCTGTTTTTCGTGCGAAAAATTGCTTTTGAATTGTCCAAAAACGATCTGGCGGCGATCCTGGCGGTCATCCTGACGGCGTTTTATATGCCACTAAACAATTGGGCGCTGCTTGGGATGGAAGTGAGCCTGCTTGTGCTACTGCTTTGCGCCAGCACTTATTTGATCTTACGCAACTTGAGGCAATCACGCTTCACCATCTGGCCTTATTTGCTCTTAGGCGTGGGTACGCTCGTTCGGCTGGATATGGCTGTACCCTACCTCGTCTCATTGATATTTCTTGCCATAGCGGACGCACGAAACCGAAAGAAACACATCCTTTGGGGTCTATCCTTGCTGGCCATCACGCTTGGCGGCCAAACGCTCTTCCGTCTCGTTTATTATCATGATCCTCTGCCGAATACTTACTACCTGAAAGTAGCCGGGTATCCGATCATCCTGCGGATGGCCCGCGGCGCTTATGCGTTGTACACGTTGGTGTGGAATTCGAACTGGCTGCTGGTCTTGTTGCCTTTTACAATCCTGTTCTTCCGCCGTGACCGGGCTGTCATGCTGTTGTTTGCTCTGTTCATCGCCCAGGTCGCCTACAGCGTATATGTTGGCGGGGACGCCTGGGAGCATCGTGGCGGAAGCAATCGTTATATCGCGGTGGCGATTCCGCTGTTTTTTATCCTGTTCACCTATGCGGCTGCGCTATTATTCGAAACATTGATCGGAAAACTTCATCTCGGAAGAGGCCGGAATGGCGTCCTATTCCAAGGATTACTGCTGACGGCATTCGTTACGCTTGCCATGGTGAATTTCAATTTCTTACTTGGAAACCCACGCTCCTTAGAACGCTGGTTGTTGTTGCGAGACCCGATGTTTACGACTGGCAACAGCTACTACGTGCGTATGGCGCAGAATGTCGATGAAATTACGCGCCCGGAAGCCACGATCGCAGTCGTGGCTGCGGGGACCACGCCATATTTTTCTCAGCGCCCTGCCATCGATTTGCTTGGCAAAAGTGACCGTCACATCGCCGGCGTAGCCGCCGCTAACGTCTCGAGCTGGAGAAACCTGGAGCTATTTCGCCCCGGCCACATGAAATGGGATTACGATTATTCGATCGGAGAACTAAGACCGGACGTCGTCGTTCAACTATGGGGAGATACAGACCCGGCAATGAAGTATTTACTCCAAGATTACGTGACCGGCGGCGCCATTTCTGACAAGCAGAATGAGATGGTTTTTTATTTACGCAAGGATTCGCCCAATATCCTATGGGATAAAGTAAGGCTGTGTAGCGGCGAATGCTTGAATGAGGCGCCAGACTCGGAGTAATCTTCGCGAGGCGATTCTTTAGTGAAACCGGATAAGCTGTCCGGTCTGCTGCGAGCGATGCACCGCCAGGGCTAGTTCCAAAGCCCGGACGCCATCCTCTAAAGAGCATACGGGTGTTGCATTCCCTGAAACGACCTCCCGAAAATGGCGCAGTTGGGCCAGGAAAAGTTCATTGCGGTTAAAGCCCGGGGGTGGGGGAAATTGTAAATTTTCAGCTCGATTGTCTTCGACAATTGAAGTAACCGAGACGACGCCGCCGGCATTGTCCCAGGCAATCGCACCATGCGTCCCAATGATTTCCAGCCGGTGAGCGGTTGGGCGCTGGTAATAATCCAGGTGCAGGCTGCCCAACATTCCATTCTGAAATCGAAGGCCAATCTCCGCGCTATCTTCTACGCTCAGCTCCAGGTCGCTGATTTTACCTGTAAACGCCCAGAGCGAGTTTACCTCGCCAAACATCAAGCGCAAATAATCCAGGGGATGGCTCAAGGTCAGTACCACCCCGCCGCCCAGGTCAGGGCGCGCACTGTAGCCCTTACGGTAATCCTCCCAGGGATGCCAGCCGGGTAGATACTCGCCCCAATGGGCGCGCACCGATAACGGGCGACCAATGGCTAAGGCAGACAGCGTCTCGACGATTTTTATCAAACCAGGATGGTAGCGAAATTGAAAACCCACCAATACCTGCGCCCCGCCATGCTTAACCGCAGCCTGCAGCTCGGGAATGCCCGCCTGCGAGTGTGAAATCGGCTTTTCCAGCAACAGATGGCAGCCAGCTAATGCGGCCGGGATCGCTACTTCGAGGTGAAGCGCGGTTGGGTTCGAAACGATCACGGCATCTGGCCGGCGCGCCAGAGCAGATCGAAGATCGGTTTCAACCGGAAAATCAGCCAAATTCGGAGTGAGGGTCAGCGGATCAGAAGCCAGAGCCGGTAGGGTTGCCTGGCCAGGGCCAAGGTGCGTGCGGTAGAGGATGATATCCTGCTCCCCAAGCGCCAGCAGATTTTGAAGATGACGGCGGCCGATCGAGCCAAGACCAGCAATCAGAAATTTCATATGGATGGATAGCCCCAAGCAACCAGAATTTCGCCGGCGACTTCCTGAAAGATGTGTTTGTCTTTAGGGGTCAACATCGTCTGCCACGAGCCGGATTTGCCCTTCTGGAAGGGACGGGCGATTTCACTCGCTTTTTGGTTTTGCCAATCAGCATCGGGGTTTTGCTGTAATTCCAGGTCGAGAGCTTCAAATAAGCCAGGAGCAGTCAGATCAGCGCCCAGGAATTCCCAGACCCGGCGCATTTCCTGGTGCGGGTCATTCAGCAAATCTTCATAATGCAGGGTGTGATAAGCTCCTTTGACGAGCTCGAGGGCGGCTTGATGGGTTTCTGTTACGTTCTTAGCCCACCCAGCCGCCGTCTGGCGCAACCCTTTTTCAGAAAAGATGGATTCTTGGCCGTTCAGGAAGGGTTCTGGGTTATCGATAAAGGCCTGCCGGATGCGCAGGTCGGTTGCGGAGAGCGACTGTGGATTATCGATAAAAGCCTGGAAACGGTGTGAAATCGCGGCATCCCGCCCATCCCGCACAATGAATACCAGACGGGCATCTGGGTATACATGCACCAGCAGCCGGACGGCATCACCATTGAGCAAACTATTGGGGCTTTTATCCCCAGTAATGCGCTTACCGGCCTTGCGGGCATCACGCTCCATGATAAAGTCAGCGGCAGCGCGCAAAACGACCGGTGAGAGGTCCCGTCCGCGATTCCAGCGGTTGCTGCGGCGGGATAACCACTCGCCAACTTCGGGATCGGCCACCAGTGAGTGCAGTAAGGGCAACCGTGAGAAAAAATGCGCCTGGTAATTACAATATACTTCTGGGTGTACGCGAACCAGGCGAGTTAACAGGGTCGTCCCAGAACGGGCATGTCCATAGATAAAAAACTTATCCATGGGAAAGAATAGCCTGGCCTCGGCGACTTCTTCAGCCGTAATGGCCGGAATTTCCATCGGTTGGCGCTGGTTTTTCTTCGTGGGCTGTTTCTGACCCTTTATTAAAACATTCGCAGCCGTGCGGAGACGTTGCGATATAGAGGAAAGTTTGTTTTTTGGCATAAGGATTACGGCGCAGCAGGTTGCGACTCAGGAATCAGGGATTACGGCCAGCGTCGTCGAGGAGAGTCAGGAAATATTGGGCGGTGCGTAGCCCGGAGCTTCCGTCGAGGTAAGAACATTCTCTTTCACGGAAGCGGCGCATGGCGGGCAAATCGGCCTGGGGGTTCTGCAAATAGAAGTTGAGCGCACCTTGCAACTCATTTTCGTTCGTCGCGACGCGCCCCGCGCCCGAGGCGCGGAAACGAGAGTGGGTCGGCCAGATGGCGATCTTCGAGAAGGGGATCCAATAATGTCCCGGGTAGCCGGTGGTCGAGTCGATACAGACGCTGACAATCGGACGTTCCTGGAAGCTGGCTTCGACGACCATGGTCGAGTAAACGGTCATAAAGACATCGGAGTGAGCCATCATCGAGGTACGGTCTGAAAGATCCTCGATCGAGTAATGTCCCAACGCGCCAAAGGCGGCGGGCTCGATCACATGCACCAGTGAGTTCTCGCGTGCAAGCTGGCGAATGCGCTCTGCTTCGGCAAGATAATGACCGTTCATATGGTTTGGGTGGAAGCGTACCAATAGTTGGGAGGGATAATAAAGCTTATCTGAGGAGACCAGATTGGCCAGGGCTTCCACGTTCTGAATGTTTGGAGAGAGGTTGACAAAACTACTGGCATAAGTGAGCAACTTCCGGTCAGGGTCAAGACCATGCATGGCAAAATATTCCGGGCGCGGAATCACCCATTCTTTGCGCACGTAGCCATCATAGGGCGGCATGCCCCCGACATTGACGCACTCTTCCGGCCAATCCGCTCCACCCACCAATTCGTCTTTTTGGATTTGCGACCAGCAAGTGATTCGATGCGCCGGATTGCGGCCGTTAATCTGCGCTCCTGGCAGTCCATAGCTGCTGGAGCTATCCCAACTGATAATACACGAGGTGGTTGGAACCTGGCGGGCGACCGCTTCACGAAGCAGGTAACGGTCCAGCCGAAACCCAGGTGAGCCGGTAATGACCAGATCGGGCTGATACTTTTCGAACAAATTGGCGTAGATTTGAGATGTGAAGCGGCCCTGGTAATTAACCACCATCCGCCGCATTGTGGCCGAATGTCGCATGGCGCGTGAAATGATTAACATGAGCGGTAAAATCCGCCGGCGGCGAGCGTGAGCTTCGCTTTTTACTTGCTCGATATACGTATCGACGGCCGCCAGATTCGTGCCATTATGCGCCCCTGCCCGGCGGAGAAAATCCAACCAGTACTGCATCTGAGGCGATTCAGTGCGTAGATAGGCCTGCACCTGATCCACACGTAATCCTTCAACCACCAACCCTGGGCGGCCAAAGCGTTCTTCGATCGCCTGGCGGGTGTTGTCCTCGGTCAGTAAAATTACCTCGACTCCGGCATCCAGCAGAGTGGCAACAATATCGCTCTTGAGAAAATAAAAGACCGCCAACCCGTGGTCGGCGCAGATGAAGACTCGTTTCGGTTTCGCAGTGTTCTTAAAATCCAAAGTGTTCTATACTTTCATCGTTAAATTTTTTATAGACGACATGATAACCAGTCGGCGCCAGGCTTTTGATTTTGTCTGGCTCAAGGATTTTCCCGGGGTTATAGCCAATCGACTCCAAACCGTGTTGGAGTTGGTTCGCCAGGATCTGGATAGTGCGCAGTCGTAGGCTGGCCAGCCGGCGTTGCGTTGCAGGCAGCTCTGGCAGCACCGCATTTTTCAGGTTACCAATCCCCTCACCCAAGAAAAATACCGGATCGTAATATCCTTCCAGAGCCTCCACCTGCAAACCGTGTTCTTCTCCCAATCGCTGTAGGGCAAAATGGGTGAAGCGCACAAAATCAACCGGTACCTGGTGCAGCTTGACCATGAAAGGGATGGCTACGATCAAACAGCCCCCTGGTTTAAGCAGGCCGGCAAGTGTTTCCAATAAGATGTGCGTATCATAAACGTGTTCGAGCACATTCAGCAGCAGAATCGCATCAAAGCTATCCGGCCGGAACGGGTTGATT
The DNA here is from genome assembly GCA_041912175.1 of Anaerolineales bacterium. Classification (GTDB taxonomy): domain Bacteria; phylum Chloroflexota; class Anaerolineae; order Anaerolineales; family UBA4823; genus CAZAGA01. Next base: position 15,892 of record JAYRNN010000108.1, read on the forward strand.
TCCGTGAGATCGCAAACGATATCGACTTCCGGATAAGGATAAACTTCCAGGGCCACTGTACGGTGTTTTTCCAGGGCCGAAGCAAAGTCGCCTCGTCCTGCTCCGACATCCAGGATCAGGGAGTTGGGCGACAACTGGTCGACCTGCTGCTGTAAGAAACGCCAATTCGCCTGGCGCCAGGGAGTGCCTATCTCGGGGCCACGGGCGATTTTTTCTGAAGGCGCCATCTCAGCCGGCGGCTGGCTAAACATGGGGATGTGTTGCGTTCTGTCATCGCCGTTATGTAAGGGAACGATCCGCCCGCAATCCACACATACCAAATGCCAGCCTGTTTCATCAAGTATAAGGCTTCCACCACAACCAACACATTGGAGATAATCCAGTAGAAATGGCTTCATTTAGAATAATACATCCTAAAAATTTGGTCGTACAACCACAGCAGGCTACGTCGCACCGGCGGCAAGTTACGCAGGCGTTTTCCCAAGCCTGGATTGCTTCTGCCTGACCGGCCAACAGGCGGATTTTTTTCTACCTCAGTGATTGGGCGCTGGTCAGGATCGAGCCGGTTGCCCAGATGTTTGATCAAGCGCTCAGGCGTGGCCAACCGCAAATATCCCTGGTCGTTCAGTTTTTCATCCAGCGAGCGTACCTGCCCCATCGGGCGGTCCATTTGTAGCGGAGCTACGGAGCGCATGGTCTGTTGGTAAGCAATAAATTGAAAATGAGCTGCGCCAATGTAGGCAGTAAGCCGCTGGTACTCTACCCGCCGATCAAAGGTCGTCTGAAACCATTCTTGGGCCTGATCGACCGAAACCCCCAGGCTGTCGGTGTGCTCCTTATAAATTTCCCAATCCATAAACTGGCCCTGCTCGGTGGTTGCATCCGGAGTGCGCTGCACCCATTCCAGGGTGCTCGAATAATACGTCTCGGGCGTCCGCAGGGGACGGGCCGTGACCATGCCCACTTTCGGAAAGCCTTCCAATATCTTCAGGGAAGCCTCTAGCCAACCCCGGTAGAAGTACACATCACTATCCGCATAGGCCAAGATTTCGCCCGGCGCTCCCTGAAAGATCAGGTTCCATGCCCCGCCCTTACCCACATTCCGATCGGAGAGCACCAGGTATTGGATGCGACCCGCTTGTTGAGCCTGTTGGAGATAGGCCTGCACTTCCGGGCAACTGGCATTATCAAATACCAGCAAGTCATAAGGCTGGGGTGTGTTTTCCCACAGGCTGCCCAGGCAGACCTTTAACACTTCCAGACTTTGCTCATAATAGCCGTTCAGGAAGGGAATATAGGTGACAATCGCAACCGTCACCCTGGCGGGTTGAGGCACATGCTCGATCGATTTGGCAGGGTTCTGTCCCACACGCATAATTTATTTAAAGAGAGCCGGTGAGGCGGCGGCGCAGGCGGCGCATCTGGCGCGCCAACGACCAACGCAGCCCCGTACGCCGTCCGTCCGAGGGGGTCAGCTTGACCTCGGCTAGACGGATGGCGCGGATAAAAGTCATCTGCGGAGAGCGCAGCTTTCCATCTCGGAGTTGTTTATCGCTATCCAGGATCATGTACATATGGTTCTGGCCCCCGGCCAGCGCCTGGTTTTGGCGCGATTCGGGGTGTTCATAGTGCGGCCGGCCGCCGGGCAGGTGGCTATAATCGTGGTTCTGATGGACAACCATCATCGAAGGCGTCGCATCAATCACTGGCCAGCCCTGCTGCCTGGCATGATAAATCATCCAATTGTCCCAACCGGCCCGACCGATCGCAAAATCGGGCATCTCCTGGAATAGGGGGCGGGGAAAGACGAAAAAATCACTCCCGGCTGGGGCGTGCAGGGAGCCTTGCCGTTGCACTTGTGTGCGCAGGCGCTGGTCCCAGCGATCGGAAAGTTGTTCTTTACCTTCAAAGTCAAACAACTGGTTCTGCTCCAGGTCCCAGCGTTGAGAAATCATCAAGAAGGAGTCTTGTGCCTTTAAGGATTGCGCGGCTGTAATCAAGTCGGGCAGGAACATGATATCGGCATTGACATAAACCAACAAGGGGCTCTGGCTGGCGCGGCGCGCCAGGTCGAAGATCGAGCTGACCAGCGGGGTGCCCTGGTCATTACAACACACTTCAGCCAGACGCCGCACGCCGTACTCAGCCGACACCTCCGCCATACCTGCTTCATTTCCAACCAGCAGCACTTCCACGTCTGGCCCAAGGTGCAGCCAGGATTGGATGGCATTACGCTGGATGATATCGATATGTGGGTTTGTAAAAGGTTTTGGGGAGGTAAAAAGGGTGATCAATGTCATATCGGCAACCAGGCTTTGCGAGGCGCAAGGCGCGTTACCAGTTTGCGGCGCAGCATGGCGAGCCGTCGTTTGCGACGCACGCCGCTTTCAGGCTCCACGCGATAGGGGGAGCCTGCCTGGTCATTTTCTTTGATTGGCTTTGCCAGCATGGTGAGGTAGAGTGGGATGCTGGCAGAGCGCGGTCGTCCATGCACCAGGCTGGCCTGTACCTGGAAACCAGCCTTCTGCAGCGTTTGTTTAAGGGTATGTGGACTAAAAGAAACCAGATGAGCGACTTCAAAGCAATCATGTCCATACAGGTTGGGGACTTCCACCAGTAACCAGCCATCCGGCGAAAGGAACGAAGCACGCAGTGTGCTTAAATAACCAACCGGATCCGGCAGGTGTTCGCACACGTGCGCCAGGCTCACCAGGTCAAATGGCAAAGGTTTAGAAATCCCTTCCTTCGCAGCCAGTTCTTCGATCGTAGCATAGACCTGTAAACCTTGTTCCTGAGCATACACTCGATAAGCCTCGCCAGGCTCGATCCCAACCGGCTGGCAGCCATAAGCTGTTTCAAAATGCTGCAAAAGCAGCCCAGCGGAACAACCAATATCCAGGTGACGCTGGAGGCCGGAAATAAAGCCCTGGCTAAAGCTTAGCAAAGACCGGGCGCGCCCGGTCTGCACGGACAAGTCCTTTGGGTTTGGTCCCTGGCTGCCCTGGTAGAGTTGGCGATATTCTTGAACATAAAAGTCAGCCAGCTCCTGGTCCGACTTACGTGGGGATTGAAACACCAGCCCACACTGCGTACACAAGCGATTGCTGACCAGGGAGCCTCGGAATTCGCGTTGGTCAAAAAGAGCGCTTTGGGAAGCGTTACACAGTGGGCAGTGTTGAGCGGATACCATCTTTCCTTACGCTAGTCTTTCCCACGTTCGTTGGCTGCCAATAAGTCGCCCAACAGCGCTTTGCCCATCCAGATGGTTGCATGTCCTACTTCTGGGAACTGTTGGGCGGTTGCCCAGACCATTGCGCGGGCGCGCGCAATCTCACAATAGGTCTTGGGTTTGACAAGTTTACCCCCTAATTGAACCTGGACATTTCTTTTTTCCGGGATATATTTGACATTCTTGACTTTCAGTTTCGAATCTGCGAGCGGATTATATAAGCTCATCGTATATTTCGAGCTTCCGAACAGGCTCCTTAAAGCCGTGGCGACATCTTTTGCGGTATCGCCAGTGCGAGCTCCCACATAAACGGGGTAGAGCGAATCTCCACACGCCACGGGTCCACCGGTACCCACGTGAACAAGATATTTATAGATTGGGCCGCCGGCTGGGGCCGCCTGGGAAGGAACTACGTTATTGAAAGCAAATATGGAAAACAAGATCAGCCCTAGGCAGATCACAAGAACCACTCTGCCCATCCCATTTGAACGAAAACGGTCTGTAAGCTTACCACGATTGCCCATCATCTTCTTCCTTTCATCAGATATTATACGTCGCGCCGAGTATCCACCTGGCGATAATCCTTGGCTTTGATTTGAAGATTGATCGCAGCCAGCTCCGGCTCGTGTTCAAAAAGCGCCAGGACTTCCAGCCAGGAAAAATCCCAGCGGCCTGGAAAGCGGGCGTAGATTTGCCGGACCAGTTCCAGGTCTTCAGGAGTATCTACCGTCCAGCGCAATTTCCCATAATCGACTTCATGATTGACATGCAAGATGCGAAATCGCTCAGGTTGGTCATAGAAAAAAGGCATCACATGCTCGCGCTGGTATGGTTGTCGGGCCTCATGCCAGGCCAGTTCCAGCCCGGCAAAAGTAACGACCTCGGTATCTAATCCAACGGGGTAAGTACGTCCCCAGGGCAGCGGCAGGCGATTGGCGGCGAAATCATAAGGAATCAGGACATCCGATCCTGTTTGATGATTTTCAACTCCTAGAAATCCAAATACGGTCTTATCCACCACCCCTGGATCGATGAGTGGACAGTCGGATGTGATGCGCACGACAACCTCCGCCTGGAAGAGGCGCGCGGCCTGGTAATAACGATCCAACACGTCATAAAGACTACCCCGATAGCATGCATAGCCGCGTTCCCGGCACAGCGCTTCGATCCGGTCGTCTGAGGCATCGTCTGTTGTCGCCACGATAACCTGGTCGATGCTTCGAGCCAGGCGCGTGCGTTCAACAACATGCACTAACATCGGCTGACCGGCGATCTCCAGTAGAACTTTCCCGGGCAGCCGGGACGAACTCATGCGAGCCTGAATGATGGCAACAACTTTCATATGGGTTAATTTATGTGAAGTTTAACGTTTAATGCGATTTGATAGGCTTTAAAGAGTTGCGGGAAATTCTTCTTCCAATCCGCACGTTGTTCAGCCAGATGGCGCGCCGCACGGCCCATTTCATGCAAGCGCTGGCGTTGAAGGTGTTCTTCACCCTCGTCGATTGCTTCCAAGATACACTGCGCCAGCGCGACGGCGTTGCCATCCGGGTACCACCAGCCCTGTACGCCGGGCTCAATCCATTCCCTGTTTCCAGGAATATCGGAAACGATCACCGGCGTACCACAGGCCAATGCTTCTAATAAAGAGATGGAAGTCCCATCGCTATGGGAAGCGCTGAGATACAAATCGGCCTTCCGGTAGTATTCCGGGAGCTCCGCCTGCCCCACCTGGCCGGGAAACTGGACTTTGTCCAGCACATCGCCTTCCTGGAAAATTTGGCGGATTAAGCTGGCTTGTGAGCCATCCCCCAGCATCACCAGGCGCAGCTCTGGGCGCCGTTTGGCTGCCAGGACAAACGCCCGGGCGATGACATCCACTCCATAAATAGGTTCCCAGGCACGCGTGGAGAGCAAACGAAACGTATCAGAGGAACGCGAGTGTTCTTTGGAGGAAAGATGTTGTTTATCTTCAAAGTGATCCAGGTCGATACCCCATGGAAAGGTGACAATTCGCTCATCAGGCATGCCATAGGAAATCGCCAGCCGGCGAATCGTAGCACAGTCACCGACCATCGCCGCGCTGCGACTGAGGCTAAATCGAATATTATCCTGGACGATGGCGCTGCGCGGAGCGTCATACAGCAGGTCATAGCCCCAAGACATGCTTACCAGTGGAGGAAAACCAGTTTGACCGTCGCCAACTGCCGCGACCAGGTTCGCCGAAAGGTGTAACGGGCCCGCCTGGACCAGGTCAGGCTGGATTTCATGAACTACACGCTCCAAATCCTTCAGAAGCAGCGGGCGCAGTGCAACCGAGTACGGTTCGCATCCCCCGATCCAGGCGACCCCTTCGACGCCGGCGGGTAAATCAGAGGCATCCAGACCATTGGCGCGCTTTTCGAGACGCAAAAAGCTTATCGAATACCCGTATGCAACCAGGGCGGTTAAAAAACGCCGGTCGTGCACCGTGTAGTCCCTGGAAAAATAAAGGATTTTCAGTTTATTTACCTAAGTCCGTCCAGCGTAATTCTTTCCCAAAAGGGATATCCTCGAGGGCGCGGGCGCCAATAACCGCCTGGATTTCGGGTGGTTTAATGGCGCCCGGAGTGGCAGGTCGCAGCACGTCAATCATTTCGCGGGTAAAAACCTCGCCAGCTTCGATGCGGCGAGCGGCCCGCAAACAGCGGCGTTGGATGACAGCAGTTTCTTGCTCGTTTACGGCAACGTCTTTATCCGGGGAACCCAGGGCGCGCTCAAGCACGCGAGTTTCACTCACCATGTTGGCCCAGTTTTCAGGGTTCATGGCGAACTTATGATCCGGCCCTTCGCGGTCGTTGCGATCCGTGAAATGCCGTTCGATGACACGCGCGCCCAATGCAACAGCTCCGAGAACTGGGGCAAGGGCGTGTGTATGGTCGGATAAACCGAGAATCACGCCGGGAAACATCGTCGCATAGGTTTTCAGCACATTCAGGTGCAGGTGGTCGTAATTCTCTGGGCTAGCAGTATAGTTGGTGTTGCACTGCATCAACACCAATTGTGGGTTGATTTTCAGGATGGCATGCACTGCGCGCTGCACTTCGCCGATGGAGGATGCACCCGTGGCTACAAAGAAAGGCTTGCTCTTGCTCGCCATGCGCTCCAGGGCTTCGATCCAATCGATCTCGCCTGAGCCGGCTTTATACATGAGTACGTATGGGTCGAGCATGTCAATAGCCTCAAAATCGTAAGGGGCAGAGAAGAAATCGATGCCGACCTGTTCACACTCTGCCTGCAGAATCTCGGTCCATTCAAAGGGGATAGAGGCCTGCTCGTATACCTGAAAAACCGACTTTTTCCACGAAGCCTGGTGTGAGACTTGCCCGCCCAGATGGCTAAAACCGTAATCTGAAACGATCTGCGGCGCCCGGAAGTTCTGAAACTTGGCCGCATCAGCCCCAGCCTGCTTTGCCAGGCGGATTAACAATTTGGCGCGTTCCAGGTCGCCGTCATGGTTGGCGGCGACATCTGCGATGAAGTAAGTGGGACAGTCAAGCCCGATGGTATGCGAGCCGATTTGAAGGTGCTCTTTTCCTACATTCATATATTCCTCCCGATTAATAATGATTACAAAATCATCTGCCTGATTATGTCGGGGTATCCGTCCTGGTAGAGATGATAGAACCTTTCCAATCCAGCGCTGGGAGTCGGTAGAGGCTCGCCCAGAGCTTGAACAAGTTTATTTGTGCGCAAGGCCAGGTTGGGAGAGCGTGCGGCTTTTAAACCAGCCTGTACGACCGAAGCCGGCTGGATCAGCGCATCATCCAGCCCAAAACGACGGGCAAGCCTCACGCCGAATTCATATTTGCTCAAGCATTCGCTGCTCACAACGTGGTATAACCCCTTTAACTCGAGCTGGAGCATGCGTAAAAAGATTAAACCGAGGTCATTTACCAATAGTGGGCAGAAGATCACATCGGTAAACCCGAGAACGGATTTACCTGCAAGCAGGTTATAAAGAAAAAACTCGCTCAGGCTGCGTTTTCCATGCAGGCTGTAACCGAACAGGTTGACCCTGGCCACAATTGCTTGAGGGTCTGTCTCCAATACGGCCAGCTCGCCTTCCCATTTGGTACGCGAATAAACGCCCACCGGATTGGGCGGGTCTGTCTCGCTGTACCCGCCGCTACGTCCATCAAAGACGGCGTCAGTGGAAACATGCAGCAAGCGCGCTCCGCCCCTGGCGACGATCTGCGCCAGTTTGCGGGGTACTTCTGTATTCAATTGTTGCGCCAGGCCTGGATCAGCCTCACAGGCATCTAGATTCGCCAGGGCTGCGCAGTGGATCACCCAATCGGGCTCCGTACGCTCGATCAAGCGCTCCGCTGTTCCGGGAACTAGCAAGTCGCCTTGCATCACGGTGAACGAGCCCGCCTTCAAGGGTTGGTTATTCACCAGACCGAAGACGGTGTGCTCCCGGCTTGCCTCCAGGGCCAGGTTGACGCCCAACAAACCACTGGCCCCAGTGACGAGGATACGCATAGCGGTTCCTCCTCAATACCCTTGTAAAGTTCGAGAGGGTGTTCTTACCCTCGTTGAAGGTTACACGTTCTTTTCAAGCGGCGCCACAATGGCGCGGATCTCCTCATCGCTCAACCACTGGCTGTTCGTATCGCTGCTGTAGCGATAGCCATCGGGAAGCGGAGCGCCTTCATAATGTAGATCGCGCTGCCAGAGCGTTTCTGAGGGCGTTACGACAAACATATCTTCCAATTCCAATGTCTGGCGGGCCTCGTCTTCATGGACAAGCACCTCGTGTAATTTTTCTCCCGGCCGGATACCGATCACATCCAGCGCCGCCTGCGGGGCAATCACGCGCGCCAGATCGGCAATGCGGGTGCTGGGGATTTTCGGTACAAACACCTCCCCACCGCGCATCTGCTCGGTGCAGCGGATCACAAAACGCACTCCTTGATCGAGAGTCAACCAGAAACGCGTCATACGCGCATCGGTAATGGTCAGCTTGCCATTATCACGCTGCTGCAAGAAAATCGGGATGACGCTGCCCCGGCTCCCAACCACGTTCCCATAACGCACGCAACTAAAGCGCGTGGCTGTTCCGGCAGCATAGGTGTTGCTCTGCACAAACAGCTTCTCAGCAGCCAGTTTGGTGGCCCCATACAGGTTCACAGGGTTGACGGCTTTGTCCGTGCTCAGCGCCATGACTTTCTTAACCCCAGCATCCATCGCCGCCTCAAT
>JAYRNN010000109.1:0-4987 GCA_041912175.1 Anaerolineales bacterium
CATCATGCCGTCGTTCACCTTTGTTTCCACCGCCAACGCGTTCGTCTTGCGCGGTGGTGTGCCGGTCTTTGTGGATATTCGCGAAGACACGCTGAATCTCGATGAGCGTTTGATCGAAGCCGCCATTACCCCTCGCACCAGGGCGATCGTGCCGGTGCACTACGCTGGGGTCGCGTGCGAGATGGATACCATCATGGCCATCGCTCGCCGGCATGGGTTGAAGGTAGTGGAGGACGCGGCGCAGGGCGTCATGTCCAGCTACAAGGGGAGGGCGCTCGGTAGCATTGGCGACCTAGGGGCGTACAGCTTTCACGAAACGAAGAATGTGATTTCCGGCGAGGGGGGGGCGCTGTTGGTCAATGATCCTGAACTCGCCTTGCACGCGGAGATCATTCGCGAGAAGGGCACCGATCGCAGCCGCTTCTTCCGGGGTGAGGTGGATAAGTACACATGGCAGGAGGTGGGCTCATCCTTTCTTCCCGGGGAACTCATTGCTGCATTTCTCTGGGCTCAGTTGGAAGAGGCGGAGCGGATTACCAATGACCGCCTGGAGAGTTGGGCGCGTTATCACGAATTGCTGGAACCGCTGGAAGCGAAAGGCATCCTTCGTCGTCCGGTTATTCCGGAAGGCTGCCAGCACAACGCGCACATGTACTATGTGCTGCTGGCGGCAGGGATCGACCGGCAGCGCGTCCTGGATGAGTTGAAGCGGAAAGGGATTTACGCGGTGTTTCACTATGTGCCGCTGCATTCTTCGCAGGCAGGGCAGCGGTACGGGAAGGTAAGTGGAACACTTGAGCACACTAGCGAGTTATCGGATCGTTTGGTTAGGTTGCCGCTTTGGGTGGGAATATCTAGAGAGGCTCAGGAACGGCTGGTGAATACCATTTCAAAAATAGACGACTGATTCCGGATATGGAAAATCTTATCGTGGCCGGCGCGGCGCTTTGTTTTTTGCTTCACTTGATTTGCGAGACGATTTCGTCGTTCGTAAAGTATAATTTTGCCGGTCTTGGGCGGCATATGCAGGGGGTTTCGCTCGCCAATATATTTGCCATCGTATCGAGAGGATTTGTTGCAGTCTATGGGCTATTGGTTGCCTACATTATAGAGCGGAGTATTGCTAGCGGTTGGATCTATGGCGCAATGTTGTCAGTTACGTTGTTAATTGGCGCGGGTGTTTCGTTTTGGTTTTCTCGCATAACATTAGCCGGCTGTGATTCATTACGGACCGTTCGTTCGTGGTGGAAGGTTGTATCAAGTCGAGGGGGGCTCAATGCAAAGAGTAATGGGGATCGACACGTTCATATTAATGGTTTTGTGTCACTGTTGCTTGGTGTACAGTTCGTGGCAATTGTAATCGCATATGGGCTTTGCTTCAGGTTTCCACACCATCGATTATTAATTATTTCCTTGGTTCCGGTAATCAGTATGATCGGCACATTGGCCACGGTGGTTTGGGTTGAGCCGCGTTTGGCTACTATTATCGATTCATCGTCTAATGCTGGCTATGTTGTGTCACAGGAGTTTATGAGAGCTCGCTCGATTTCATTCGCTTTCTCATTTATTGTTCTGTTGATATTGACAGTCGCGTCCGAGATCTAAGTTATGCGTTTGACACCAGCTTATATTCAGGCGATACTGATTTTTTTGACTAGCGCAACTGCGGTTAAAATTTTCGGCATAAGGTTGAGCGATCTGGCTGTTTTGTTTTTTGTCATTTCACTAATTTTATGTAAATCACGTGAAATATCTGGCGTTCGTTCGATTTCCATTTTTTTGTTGCTTATTGTATTAACGCTTCTTTTAAGTACCGCTTATTCGGGGCTAGTTGACGCCCGCAAATTTGAGGGCGGTATTGCAAATGCTGTTGCAGTGCCCTTTGGGGTGTTGATCTCCTTGGCTTGTATTTGGTTTATGGATTCTAATCAAGTATTGCGTATTGCCTCATCTTATTCACGAATAGTTGTGTTGATGTGTTCGGTGTTTTTAATTTGGCAAATTTTTTACGGCCCACCGGACTGGGTCGTATATGAAGAGGAGTTCGATAGGTTTTCAGCATTGTCGCAGAATCCGAATCAATTGGCGCTTTATTTGCTCCCCGTTCCTTTTTTTTCGATAATCTCGTACGCCAGAAATCTCAAGGGACGATGGGTTGCGGGAGTCGAGATCGTCTTGGTTGCAGCGATCAATCTTTTCATGCTGGGGAAAGCGCTCTTTATTGGATGGGGTCTATCGGTTGTTTTTCTCTTTCTTTTGGGATGGGTCTGGTTTGGCGCAGTTCGATTATACGGAGTCAGGTTTTATGGAAGGGTTCTACTTTCATTAATATTATTTGGTCTTGTTTTGCCAGTTTTTCTCGCGTTATACAGAGGTGAAACAGCAGGTAGTCAAGCAGATCAAGGGGATATACGGGTTCAGTTGTGGAGCCATGGATTTGACGCGTGGACTGATTCGGTTTTTGTTGGGCATGGGCCTGGTCACTATAGCGGTTTGGAAGCCTCTTTCCAGAACATGGAGGCTCACAATTTCCTGATTGATTGGCTTTCGGCCTATGGCCTGCTTGGCGGCATTGCTCTAATTTTTTATTGTGCATGGCTTATTTTTTATTCGTTCAGGCGTAGAGCATGGATTGTATTGGCCTTGTACATCACCTTATTGGTTCAGGCGACGTTTCATTTTTATGGGAGGCAGCCGTTGTTTTGGATGCTGCTTGTTTTTGGTTACTTTATTACTTCCTCTAGCACAGGTAGCAAACGGGGTAACAGCTGATGTGCGGCTTGGTTGGTTTTCTCTCCTTAAATTCTTCTGATTGCCTGAGTATTGTTCGGCGAATGGCAGATTCTATCGAGTCTCGTGGGCCAGATGATGCAGGGTATTGGACTGATGCCGGTCAATACATTGCGTTGGGCCATCGCCGTCTTTCCATCCTCGATCTTTCACCAGTCGGCCACCAGCCCATGCATTCCCCAAGTGGGCGTTATGTCATTGCATTCAATGGTGAAATATACAACCACCTTGAGCTGCGTGGTGAGTTGGAGGCGAAGGGTGAAGTAGCCTGGCGGGGGCATTCGGACACTGAGACTTTGCTGGCTGGCTTTGATGTGTGGGGCATTCGGCAAACGGTTGAGCGTTGTATAGGGATGTTTGCTTTTGCCGTTTGGGACAACGCGTTACGGGTTATTACTCTGGCACGCGATCGCTTGGGGGAAAAACCACTTTATTACAGCTGGCAAGGGTCGGGGGCGAGTCGAACATTTTTGTTTGGCTCCGAATTGAAGGCGCTCAAGGCGCACCCGGGATTTTCGGCGGGAATTGACCGCGGGGCCTTGTGTCTGCTGCTTCGGCATAACGCCATACCTGCACCATATTCGATTTATGAAGGCGTCGCCAAGCTGGATCCCGGCTGCATGCTTTCGCTATCCCTTGATCGGCCGGAGCCGCAGATCAGTCAGTATTGGAATTTGCCGGAGGTGGCTCGCGCAGGTGTTGCGAAGCGTTTTTCCGGGTTGGCTGAATCAGCCGTCGACCAGTTAGATGAGCTATTAAAAGACGCTGTTCGGCAACAGATGGTAGCGGATGTTCCGCTGGGCGCATTTTTGTCCGGCGGGATCGATTCTTCTGCGGTGGTGGCATTGATGCAGGCGCAGTCAAACCGGCCGGTAAAGACGTTCACTATCGGCTTCGACAATGCGGGCTACAACGAGGCGATTCATGCCAAGGCGGTGGCTAGGTATCTTGGTACGGATCACACGGAATTGTACGTGCAACCGCAGCAGGCGCGGGATGTCATTCCGCGCTTGCCGACGCTGTACTGTGAGCCGTTTTCTGATTCGTCGCAAATTCCTACATTTTTGGTTAGCCAGTTGGCGCGCCAGCATGTAACGGTCTCTTTGTCTGGGGATGCAGGTGACGAGTTGTTTGCCGGATATAACCGTTATCAGATGACGGACAAGCTGTGGCGGCGCCTTGAACGTATCCCCAGGCCCGTTCGCTCTCTTCTGGCGAAGGGCATCACTTCGGTATCGCCTGGTGGTTGGGATAGTCTCGCGCGTTTTATCCCCGGTGCATCCGGGTATCGCGTGTTTGGTGACAAATTGCACAAAGGGGCCGGAGTGCTTGCCAGTGGCTCGGTTGATGAACTGTATCTGGGTTTGGTGTCGCATCAGTGCAGGCCGGAGTCCTGGGTGATCGGTGGACATGAGCCACCAACAAAACTGACTGGTCTGCGGCCGACTTTGGAAGGGTTGAGTTCTGTCGAGCGGATGATGGCGCTGGATGCGATCAGTTACCTGCCGGATGATATTCTAACGAAGATTGATCGGGCGGCGATGGGCGTGTCTCTGGAGAGCCGCGTGCCATTCCTTGATCATCGGGTAGTTGAGTTCGCATGGACATTGCCGCTGAATTACAAGTTGCGGGAAGGTCAGACAAAATGGCCCCTCCGCCAGGTGCTCTACCGTTATGTGCCCAAGGAGCTGATCGAGCGCCCGAAGATGGGATTTGGGATTCCACTGGATGTTTGGCTGCGCGGTCCGCTTCGTGAGTGGGCGGAAGCCTTGCTTGCCGAGGCGCGGTTGAAGCGGGAAGGTTATTTCCATCCAACGCCGATTCGCGAAAAATGGGTTGAGCATTTGTCTGGCGCCCGAAACTGGTCGCATCATCTGTGGGATGTGTTGATGTTTCAGGCGTGGCTGGAAGCTCAATGAGATTTTTATTGATCGCAGGCTTTCCGGATTCGTTGCTGCATTTTCGCGGGCCATTGATACAGGCATTGCTGGATTGTGGGTTGGAGGTGCACGTTGCTGCGCCTGACTTGCTGAAGGGCGGCAAGTTACGAACACGCTTGGAGGCGAACGGGTTGGTTGTTCATTCGATACCTCTGCTTCGCACCGGCATGAACCCATTATCCGATCTGAAAACGCTTCTTGCCTTGTGGTGCTTGATGCGCCGGATTCGGCCGGATTACGTTATGGGCTATACCGTC
>JAYRNN010000110.1:0-4238 GCA_041912175.1 Anaerolineales bacterium
CACTGAAACAGCTTCAATCCAGCGGTGAACTTGATCTGCTGCAGCAGCGCCATGCGGACTACTTCGCGGCCTGGGCTGAGCGCTCCGAGACCTACCTGTATGGGCCGGATCAGGCAGTCTGGCTGGGGCACATCGAATTGGAAGCCGATAATTTACGAGCAGCTTTGAGCTGGTTGTTTGCTAAAGGACAGGTTGAGGAGGCAGCGCGCATGATCTGTGCGCTGGCGGTCTTCTGGCGACGGCGGGGCCATTATCATGAAGGGCGCAGTTGGCTGGAGCAGGTATTACCTCACTTGAACTCCGTTTATTTACCCGATACCTTGCAGGCAAAGGCCTTGCAGGCAGCTGGCTCATTGGCGTACCGGCAGGGTGATTGGTCTGTTGCACGGCGATGGTTAAAAGAGAGCCTGATTTTGTTTAAGTCGTACGGTGACCAGGCTGGCACGGCCAGGGTGCTTTTTGACTTGGGTTGGATTGCAATTGACAAGGGAGATTGGATCGAAGCTGCCCGGCTGAATGAGAAAAGCCTGGTATTGGCGCGAAAAACAGGCGATCGTTTAGGTATGTATCGAGCGCTGACAAACCTGGGTTGGATCAGGCTCTGCACAAGCGAACGCGACAAGGCAGAAGCGCTCTTTAGCGAGGCGCACAAAATTGCCCGACAGGCTGGACATACCAAGGGGGTTGCAGTATCCTTGGCCAATCTGGGTTGGAGCGCGCTCGAACGAGACGACCTGGCGCCTGCCTTGACTTTTACGACGGAAAGCCTGCGTCTGTGCCATTTGCTGGGAGAACGGGATGTTCTGGCTGAGTGCCTGGAAGCGCTGACGGTTATTGCTCTGCAGGAAGAAAAGTATGAGCGCGCTACCCAATTGAGCAGTGCAGCCCATATGGTTTGGCAGGAATTGGGGGTAACACGCTCACCTACCCAATATTCCGCTGCGACACATGCCAGGGCAGTTGCAGCGCTTCACCAGAATCTCCCTCATGATGTGTTTTTATCAGCCTGGCAGAAAGGCAGTGAGATGAGCCTGGAGTCAATTGTGGCATTTGCAATGGGCGACGTTCCCAAATAATTCAGTACGTCAATAGATAAGAATGATTATTCCCGCGTTATTTTTATTCACAGTATGAATCCATTAACAGCACAGGTCAAAATCCTGCAGAAGCGCTTAAGAGACTTCGAGTTCTTACGGGGTTTGGACGATGAAGTATTAATGGAGTTGGCGGAATGCGCAGTATGGAAAATTTACCCGCCAGACACGGTTGTCTTTTGGGAAGGCGACATCGAATCCAACCTCTTTTTCTTGCATTACGGCTGGCTAAAAGTGATCAAAACCACCCCCGATGGGCGTGAGCAAATCCTGCGTTTTTTAGGTCCGGGGGAGATTTTCAATGAGGTTGGCGTGTTTGCCAGGCGTCCCAACCCGGCAACCGCACTAACCCTAGAAGAATCGGGGATATGGCTGATCCCGCGCCACGCCCTTGAACAGGTCTTGTTCTCGCACCCCCAAACTGCTCTGAAAATCCTGGAGAACATGGCCGATCGCTTTATTGACCTGGTTGCGCTCACTGCCGATATCTCACTGCGCACAGTGGAGGCCCGGCTGGCAAAATACTGGCTAGAGCAGGCAAAAGATGGCGTCATCCCGCGTTATCATTGGTCAACGCTCACTGAGCTGGCTGCTCATCTTGGTACCGTACCCGATGTGCTGAGCCGCGCCATCCGTGAATTAACCAAGGCGGGATTGGTCGACGTGGACAGACAACAGATCCGCATTCTGAACCCGGAAGAGCTGGCCAAACGCGCCATGATCCAGACCGAATTAAACCAGTGTGAAAAACCCGACAAAAGTCGGGACAACGAACGGAGGACAGGAGTATAGTTGGGCATATTTACACCGGAGGAAGATATGCCTGACACGAATTCTGAAATCTATTTTGTTGAAACAAAAAACAAAGCTGCCTTTGCCAGCGATGGACCGAAGCCACAATTCCTGATCGACACGCCTGGTTTCAAAACACTGGTTGTGGGCCTGGAAGCCGGTCAGCAGATCCCCCTACACACCGCGGAAGCTGCCATGTACCATTTTCTCGAAGGAACAGGATTGATGACCGTTGGCGAAGAAACATTTGCGATTAAACCAGGGGTGACAATCATCGCTCCGTCTGGGGCTGCGCGGGGCATCAATGCTAAAACACGGGTTGTCCTCTTAGGCGCTAAAGGCGCTTAGAGGAAGTGCAAGATGGCAAAGAATTCGTATCGTATCGCTGCTGCTCTGGCCCTGATCATTGGGGTGATGGCTATCTTTGCCGGAGGCCGGGTCTTACTGGGTAACGATCCCGGTTATTACGTCATCAACTGGCTGTTGGTTTATAACTTCAGCATAGGCTTGCTTTCGGCGTTCGTTACGGCAGTCCTGATCTGGAAACGCAGCCCATACGCGCTACCGGCAGCTATCGCTACATTGAGCCTGCATGTCCTGGTGATGATCACGATCCTCATTGGGTACGGGGATGTGGTGGCAAAAGACAGCATCGTAGCGATGACTGTCCGCATCGTTGTCTGGGTGGTCATCGTGGGGCTGCTGGTTTTCGCAGCGCGGCGTAGATCAACCGCCAGCGCCTGAAATGTACTACAACCGAAACGCGTCATGCGGAGAATCGTCATCATGCTCCTTGGGTTGTTCGGCGTGCAAGGCGCGATGGGGGGTTGTCTATTCGATTTTTGCCTGATCGGATTTGCCCTAGGTTCTCCACTCAAGGGTAATGAGGCGCGTAAACAGTTGGCCGGCAAATAACCGGTACGCTAGATCACGGCAAACAACATCCATTAACAGGCCATTACTGCGGAGAGTTTCTGCTCACCTGTGGCGAATCCAGGCCCGTCGAGAATTGGCGGAAACCGCGGCCGATAACCGGCCAGGCTGAAAAACCAAACCCCAGCACCATCAGGCCCCAACCCATGACAGCGAGCTGGTTGTGCCAGGCATCGGCGTAATTGACGCCGCCGAATATATGGGTCGGGCCAGCCCAATATTGCACGGTAAGAGTCAGCAAGGCAGTTATCATCAGGGTTATTGCGGCTGCGTTCCGGGGTAGGTCCTTGTCGCCGGCTGCTTTCTCAAGACCGATCGCATTCCAGATCGCTGGGATACGCAGGATGAGGAAGAAGATTAAGGTGAGCAGGGTGGTGTAAACAACTGCATCGACCGGCATCGAAGCTCCGCGGATGAGACGGGAGGCAGTCATGTGGATAACGCCGATTACGGCGCCTGCGATCAGAACCGTCAGAGCCGCCCGGTACGAACCGGGACGCGCTTTAATCAGCAGAATTAACGCCTTCACACCCATGACGCCAATTGCCAGAGTCGCCAGGACAAATAAGATATACAACCATTTATACGGGGCGATGAGCGCCATTTTCTCCCCGAATTTTTCGGCCGCCAGGGCGACACATACGGTACCGGCGCCTCCTAACAGTGTAAAGACAGCCGTCAAGCCCATCAAGACGATAGCAATCACGCGCAACAGTTTCGAAAGTACGGTTTTCATGTAGATATCTCCTGGATTTTATTAGATAACACGATAGCAAATTGTTTTGGTTCAAACAAGCCAATTGAGAGCTGAACTTGAGAGGGCATTCTCAGCTCAAGCGTATCCTGTGTCGCGGGCAACGAATTAGCCTCGCACCGGGGGCAGATGGGCCTCCCAGGGAAGGAATACTTACCACAATTTAGACACCTGGAGCCCGCCAGACGGTAGCGCGGCTGGCGTGATCTCCAAATAGCCGGCGAATGATATGTCATACGAACGCAAAACCTCCAACGAAGGCCGCTGCCATGAGGAATAACAGTCCTGGCAGCAACTTTAGAATCCTCTGACGAGGAAGGATCGGCTTACCGGTTTTGAGAAAAGAGAGCAGAAGCCCACCCAAGCCGATCAGGGCTCCACCTACGCCGACCAAGACAAAGCCAGGGGGTACGCTGCCGCGCCACACCAGGACGAACGGCAGAAAAGTGATCACCACTCCGGCAACCCCGTGCACCAGCGCCAGAGTAATGATCGCAACCCGTCCAGGCATAAGCAAACGGGTGCTCACCACGAGCAAAAAACCGATCAGACAAAAAACCAGATAAACCACCTGGACGGTAGGAGCATATTGCCATACCAGACCCAAGGACAGGCTCAAGGGGATGATCGTCGCTGCAATCACCACCAAGGGACTATCCAGGACA
>JAYRNN010000111.1:0-5303 GCA_041912175.1 Anaerolineales bacterium
ACGGCGCGCGGCGTGTAAAACTCGCCCGAATCGCCCGAAGCATCGCGCATCTCTTTGAGCATGGATTCGTACAAGGCGCTGAGCGTATGAATTTCTTCGGAGGAAGTGAAGTTGATGTGATTGAGCGTCTGCACGACTTCGCGCAGAATATAGCCGCTGACCATGCGGTTGAGCGTGCCGCGAAAGACGTTGGCAATCACGTCGCGCCGGTCGCCGCCGTTCTCGCCGCTCAGATTCTTCAGGTAGGTGAACAGGCCCGGCCCGCGCTGGCCATCCGGGCGCAGCGCTTCATCGTTGTTGATAAAGGCGATCAGGTCGTCGCCGGATAATCCATTGTCAACGCCAGCCCAATCGCGCCAACGATAGGGAGCGGCGATGGCGGGCTTGAATTTCTCGCCCGCCAGGGCGGCCTCGCTCTCGCGCACCTGTTCGTTATCGTCCAGGAACTTCAGGAACAACATCCAGGTGAGCTGCGGCAGGCGGTCATTGTCGCCGGAGAGGCCTTTATCTTTGCGCATCTTATCACGGGCGCTTTTGACGATCGAGCCGAGCTGTTGGGGGGTGGTTTGTTTTTCAAGACCCGGCAAGGATTTCTGTTTGGTTTTCGTCGGCATTTGTCCTCGTTGGATTTATGCTGCGTACAACATGGCCTGCATCTGGTTCAAGGCGGAGCGCAGTTGCACCTCTCCGCCAAACTTGCGGCTGATCTCCAGCGGGTTGCCATGCTGAAGGATGGGCGGCAGCTTCAGGATTTCAGGCATCTTGAACTGCGCCTGGCCATGTTCCACGTATTTATCCAATATTTCTGAGAGTATTTGGCGCGCTTCGGGGCTGAATTTCGCGAAGAACTTTACCTGCTCGCGGCGCAATTTGTCCGAACGTTCGCGGCGCGTGCGCAGCGGAGCCTGGAAAGCCAGGTTGCACAGCAGGTCGAAGGGGTCTACCTGCGGATCGCCAGCCATGTCCAGCAACCGTTCTAAGGAAACGCCGCGCGCTTCCAGGGCGGCAAGGATGGCTGCCCGCTGTTGGGCATCGCTCCATTTTGAGCGCAGCTCGGCGGCGTTTGTGACCATGTGCTGGATGGTCTCGGCGCTGTATTCGGTGTAAGTCACCACGCGCAAGTGGTTGCCATGCGGATCCAGCTCATAAACCAGGTTGGCGACAATTTCAACCTCGCCCTGATCGACGTGGAATTTTGTGGAGGTGTAATTTTCGTCGTCAATATTCAGGGGGATTGTGGGCGGCTCGCCGGTAACGCCTTGCCCTTCTTCTCGCTCCTCTGGCTGCAGCACTTGCGCTGAATTTGGTTTGACCTGGCCAGAGGCATCGATTTCTTCCTGGGCGGCGAAGGCGGGGTAGCCATCGAACTCTGTATCGGCGAAGCGGGCCACCGCCGAGCCGGTGTAATCGATGATGTCGAACCACAGTTTTCCGTAGTCGTCGCGCACGCGCGTGCCGCGGCCGATGATCTGCTTGAACTCAGTCATCGAATTGACCGTGCGCGCAATCACAATCACCCGGCAGGTGGGCACATCCACACCGGTGGTGAGCAACTGCGAGGTGGTAACGATGGCTGGCGTCTTGCTTTCGACGTCCGAAAACTTGCTCAGGTACCCGCGCCCCTCTTCGCCATCGGCGGAGGTGATGCGCACGACGTACTCCGGGTATGCTTTCATCAAATCCGGGTTGAGCTGCTGGAGCTGGATCATCATCTCGGCGGCGTGTTCCTGGTCGACGCAGAAGACGATCGTCTTGGCGAAGCGGTCGCCGTGCGCCTTCAGGAAGTTGGTCAGGTGGGCAGCCAGCGCCTTGGTGCGCTGTTTCAGGGCGATGGCGCGTTCGAAGGTCTGCGTGGTGTAAAGCCGGTCGGGGATCTCCCGGCCAGCCCGGTCAAGCTGGCCGGGCTGCGGGCGGAAGCCATCCAGGTCCCAATTGGTGGCCACGCGGTGGACGCGGTAGGGGGCCAGAAACCCATCTTCGATGCCCTGTTTCAGGCTGTAGGTGTAGATGGGATTGCCAAAATAGGTATAAGTGTCGCGGTTATCGTCGCGCAGCGGGGTGGCGGTCATGCCCAGTTGGACGGCGGATTGGAAATACTCCAGGATTTCGTGCCAGTTGCCCTGCGGGTCGGCGCTGCCGCGGTGGCACTCGTCCACGATGATCAAGTCGAAGAAATCGGGGGCGTATTGCCGGTACAGGCCGGGCGTCCATTCATTGTCGTCGACAGCCTGGTAAATGGCGAAGAACATATCCCGGCTGGTGTTGGCTTCACGTTGGATCTTGTGGCGCGCCTCGCCAAAGAGGGCGAAATCTTTCGTGAAGGGGTCGTCGACCAGGAAATTGCGGTCGGAGAGGAATAAAATCTTGGGGCGGGTTCCGCCGATCCGTTTGCGGGTCCAGCGCCGGCTCCACAGCTTATAGGCGATCTGGGCGGCGATCAGGGTTTTACCGGTTCCGGTCGCCAGGGTCAAGAGGATGCGCCGGTTGCCTTTCAAGATTTCCGCAATCGAACGGTTGATGGCGATATCCTGGTAATAACGCAGGGATTTGGGTGATCGAGAGGGGGAAAGCAGGATTTCGCTAGCCGGATCGGGCTCAGAGCACCCGTTCAGCCTGCGCCACAGCTCATCCGGCGAGGGGAAGAACTCCAGCTCGGTCGTATTACCGGTCAGGTAATCGAATTCAATGATGGCCTGCCCGTTGGTGGCATAGGTAAACTGGAGGCCCAGGTTTTCGGCGTAGGCCTTGGCCTGTGGCAGGCCATCGGCCGGGTGGCGATACTCGGCTTTGGCTTCCACCACGGCGATCGGGAAATCGCGCCGGTAGCGTAAGACATAATCCGCCCGTAGCTGCTTCTTACGCGTAGCCCGGCCGCCGATCGGGACGATCCGGCCATCCGTAAATGTCACCTGCTCACGGATTTGATCGTCTTCCCAGCCAGCCGCTTGCAGCTTGGGGAGGACATAGGCGCGGCAGGTATCGGCTTCGGTAATAGATGGCATTGGATTCTCAGATTCTAGTCAAGTCGAGAGCGTATATTATATTGTACTAAGAACCCGGCGGGGGCGGAGTGTAATTTTTGTAAAATCACTGAAATCCAAGAAATACTTGTATTCTACACATTGCGATTTTCAAATTCCCAAAAATGGTTTGGCAATCGTATAATAACTAATCCAATCGTATATCATTCAGAAATAATGGCTCTTTTGGAGAATGATCTGATGCCAAAAATCTCTCTCGGTCGCCTGGAAAAAGTCAATTTGAACGAGGTTTGGAAGCACGAAGCCCTGGACTTCACGCCCTGGCTGGCGCAGGAAAACAACCTGGCGCTGCTAGGCGAAGCGCTGGGGATCGAACTGGAGTTGGAGGCGCAGGAGAAGCAGGTCGGGCCTTTTCGCGCCGATATCCTGTGCAAGGATACCGCCAACGGCAATTGGGTGCTGATCGAGAACCAGATCGGGCGCACCGACCATACCCACCTGGGCCAAATCCTGACCTATGCCAGCGGTCTAAAAGCGGTGACCATCGTCTGGATTGCGCGCAAATTCACCGACGAGCACCGCAGCGCGCTGGATTGGCTCAACGAAGTGACGGATGAGCAGATAAACTTTTTCGGTTTGGAGATCGAGCTGTGGCGGATTGGCGATTCTCCCGCTGCGGCAAAGTTCAATATCATCAGTCAGCCGAACGAATGGCAGCGTGCGGTGGATAACTTCAAACATGAGATCGCAGCCGGCAGCGCCGGGCAGCTTCAGTTTGAATATTGGTCAGCGCTCAAAGATTTTATCCTGAACAGCGGCAGTAAAATTCGCCCGGCAAAGCCTTCTCCACAGCATTGGCAAACTTATGCGATCGGCAGCTCACAAGCGCAACTTGTTTCGACGCTCAATACCCGTGAAAGCCGCCTGGGGGTTTACCTGGAGCTATTGGGTAACAACGCCAAGGTGAATTACCATCGTCTGCAAGGTGAGAAAGCTGCGATTGAAGCCGAGATCGGCCACCCATTGGAATGGCAGGAAAAATCAACCGTAGCCGTGAGCCAGATCCTTACCCATCTTACCCAAATCGAGCCGGAGGATCGCTCGAAATGGCCGGAATATTTTGCCTGGACGCTGAAGGAGCTGGAAGCCTTTGATCGGGTGTTCCGGCCACGGGTGCAAAATCTCAGACAAACCAACGATCTACGATAAGGAAAACAGCGCGGCTGGCGTGAGTTCGAGCTCCTGGGCGACCTGGTATTCGAAGAGGCGTCCGGCAGGACGCCCCTTCCCCCGGCGGCTCACCCGATCTGGCGGCCTAATTCGATCACTTTTTCAAGCATGATTTCAAAGTCCTCCCGGCGACTGCGGTGGTTGGTGATGGCGGCGCGCAGGGCAAACTTGCCATTCAAGGTAGTGTTGCTGGGAGCGGCGACGCCGCTTTCGTGCAGGCGGATGAGCAGCTCCTGGTTGAGGGCGTTCAGGGCGGCCTCGTGCATGCCGCCGGGGTTATAGCGGAAGCAGACGATGTTCAGGGGAGCGGGCGCCAGGCGTTCCAGCTCGGGGGAGGCATCCACCAACTGGGCCAGGTAGCGCGCCTGGTCGATGTTCTGTTGCACCAGGCGGCCGAATTTCCTGGCGCCATGTTCCTTGAGCGACATCCAGATCTTGAGGGCGCGGAAATTGCGCGAGAGCTGCAGGCCATAATCGGTGAACCATTTCGACCCGCCGGCCAGGCCGCGCTCGGCGTGGGCCAGGTAGTCGGGGGTCAGGGAAAAGGCGCGCCGGTGGGATGGCTCGCTGCGCACCAGGGCGAGGCCGGCTTCGAACGGCATATACAACCATTTGTGCAGGTCCAGAGCCAGTGAATCGGCGCGCTGGATGCCGCTCACCCGCCCGTCGGCCAGGCGGGTGAGGGCGGCAAAGGCCCCGAAGGCGCCATCCACGTGGAACCAGATTTCTTCGCGGCGGCAGATCTCGGCCAGGGCGTTGAGGTCGTCGGTCGCCCCGGTGTTGACCGTGCCGGCCGTGCCCACCACGCAAAAGGGTCGATACCCGGCGGCGCGGTCGGCGACGAGGGCGCGTTCTAATTCGTCCACCTGCATCTGATAATCTGCGTCCACCGCGATCAGGCGCAGGGCGGTGGCGCCCAGGCCGAGCAGCTCGACGGATTTCTTGACGCAGCTATGCACTTCTTGCGAGGCGTAAAGTACCAGCGGCTGGGGAGCGCCGCCCGTCCCGAGCTGGCGCACATCGTAACCGGCGCAGATGTTGCGCGCCACCGTCAACCCGACCAGGTTGGCCATCGAGGCGCCGCTGACCAAC
>JAYRNN010000112.1:0-26191 GCA_041912175.1 Anaerolineales bacterium
AACCTCTTCGCTTTTCTCCTTAGAACCAGCTGCGGGTTTTAAGATATTGCCCAGGTGAATGATTTTAAAGCGGTCCAGCAGCGCCACCAGCGCCAGGATAGCCGCCAAGAGTAATCCACCCACACAAATTATGGTCAGCCAGCTTCGATTTCCGCCAGGCTCCGTTTGTTCGGCGGCTTCTTTCGGCAGCGGGTAAACCGTTGAGCCTGCCTGGGGTAAGCCAGAAATCGCTGCTTCACCGGCAGGCGGATAGGCTTGTTGGCCTGTATCGACCGCTGCCGGATAGGGTTGTTGCCCCTTTTGCGTGGCTGCCACCACCCCTGTCTGCTCTGCACCCAGGGCAAGGCTGCCAAACGCGGCGATCAGGTTCGGATCTTGGGTGGTGGGATTATTAACGATTTCATCCCAAACCTGGCCGGCGTCCTCCCCCAACGCAGCGTAACAAGCCTGCGCGCGCGCCGCATCCCCATTATAGCCGAAGGCATCGATGCAATTACGCATATAGGTCACTTTTGCATCAAGGCGCAGGTCGTTTGGTGATGCATCCGTCCACTGTACCGGCATTAGCCACCAACCCAAGACGACCAGGCCAATGAACACGCCCACCAGCAGGCCGACCACCCCGGTGACAATGGGATTAGCAAAAAAGCGTTTGATCGTTTCCATAGACGTTCTCCCAGACTATCGATATCCCATCCGGTAGGATTACACTTTTATCGCAAACTTGTTCTAATTTTATTTCATATTAACAAATAATGCAATATCTTCCTAAAACAGGTACCGGGGGGATATGCGAACGGCATGGCCGTATGCATATCCCCTATTTTTAATGCAAGAGTCATACCTGACGCGCCGGGGCAGTCGCTTCCTCGTTAAGAACTTCATCCAAAGGAAAAGTGCTTTGACATTCGATACATTGTGCGTTCCGTTTATCCGCGATCACCAGTAAGCCGCCGCATTCAGGACATTTGGTCGGGATGGGCCGTTTCCAGGACGTAAAATCGCATGCCGGATAATTGGCGCAGCCGAAAAAGAGTCGTCCCTTGCGGGTCTTACGTTCCACGATCTCGCCGCCGTCTTTCGGGCAGGCAACCCCGATCTTCTCCAGCCAGGCTTCTGTATAGCGGCAGTCTGGGAAGCTGCTGCAGCTAATGAACTTACCATAACGTCCCCAGCGGATTACCAGCTCAGATCCACAGTTCGGACAAGCACGCCCGATCGGTTCGGGGCCCATCTTTTGCTCGGGCATTTTCTCCTCTGCAATCGCCACTTCCTGGCTGAAGGGGCCGTAAAACGCGCTCACCACTTTCACCCAATCCAGATCTCCCGCGGCGATGCGATCCAAGTCCTGCTCCATCTGAGCCGTAAAACCCAGGTCCATCACATCGGGGAAATGTTCTACCAACAGGTCATTCACCAAGAAGCCGGTATCGGTAGGGCTCAGGCGCTTGTTCTCGCGTTCCACATATCCACGCTGCACAATCACACCCAGAATCGGCGCATAAGTGCTCGGTCTACCGATCGAATTCTCCTCAAGTGTGCGTACCAGGCTGGCCTCTGAGAAGCGCGGCGGCGGCTGAGTGAAGTGCTGTTCGGGAATCAGCCGCACCAGGCGCTGGGATTGGCCTTCGGCAATGCCGCTGGGGATGCGCGCTTCGGCCTCTTCTTCGGGCTCTTGCTGGTCCTCATCCTTGGCTTCTTCGTACACAATCAGGAAGCCAGGGAAGCGCACCGCAGAGCCAGAAATCCGAAAGAGGTAGGTGTGCAGCGCCGAGCGCCCGTTCACTTCGACATTCAGCGTATCATAAACAGCCGGAGTCATCTGCGAGGCGACAAAGCGCTGCCAGATGACCTGATACAGGCGGAACTGGTCACGGCTGAGGAATTCCTTGAGTGTGTCAGGGTGGCGCAAGACCGATGTCGGCCGGATCGCTTCGTGGGCCTCTTGCGCGATGGCAGCGCGTGTTTTGTATTTCGGCGCTTCAGCCGGCAAGAATTTTTCTCCGTAGCGTTCGACGATATATTGGCGTGTCTCGCCCAAGGCCAGCTCAGAGATATTGGTCGAATCGGTACGCATATAGGTGATCAAACCCACCGGACCCCCGCTGCCCACCTCGATGCCTTCATAGAGCTGCTGGGCAATAGCCATCGTACGCCGGGCGGTGTAGCCCAGGCGACGCGAAGCCTCTTGTTGCAAGGTGCTGGTGATAAACGGCGCAGAAGGATTGCGTTTGCGCTCGCCGCGTTTGATTTTGCCGATCTCATAGGCGGCCTGCTCCATATCCACGAGCAATGGCTTGACCTGTTCTTCATTCCCAAGCTCGGGCTCCTGTTCGTCCACCCGCGCCAGTTTGGCAATAAAAGTCTCTTTCAAACCCTGCGGTTGGAACTCGCCCTCCACCGACCAGTATTCAACCGGTACAAAGGCCTGGATTTCGCGCTCGCGCTCGACAATCAGCCGCAGCGCCACCGATTGCACCCGCCCGGCCGACAGGCGGCCGCGCACTTTGCGCCACAACAGCGGGCTCAGATTATAGCCGACCAGGCGGTCGAGCACGCGTCGCGCTTGCTGGGCGTCGACCAGATCCATATTGATCTCGCGGGGGTGCGAAAAAGCCTCGGCAATCGCCGGCTCGGTGATCTCGTGGAAAACCACGCGCTGGCTTAGGCTGGGCGTCAGGTTGGCTGCATCCATCAAATGCCAGGCGATCGCTTCGCCCTCGCGGTCAGGGTCGGTAGCCAGGAAGACCTGTTCGGCCGATTTTGCCAGGGCCTTGAGCTCCTTAACCACAGGTCGTTTCTCATTCAGCACCCGATATTTGGGTTTGAAGTCATTATCGACATCCACCGACAATTGCGAGCGCAGCAGGTCCACCACATGCCCCACCGAAGCTTTGACCGTGTAGCCCTTGCCCAAGAAACGCCCGACGGTACGAGCCTTGGCAGGCGACTCAACGATCACCAATTTGCCGGAACGCCGTGACTTACTGGCCGCGCTTTTCTCGGCCGGGGTCATGTCATCATGTGCAGGGGTATTCCCCATCCGGTACATGGTTGTGCCGCACACCGGGCAAACACCGCGCGTGGCGGGTACACCTTTTTCTGTATAGACAGCCTGCGGTTCGTTAATTTCTCGCTTGGTTTTACATTTCACGCAATAAGCTTCCAAAGGAAATTCTCCTTTCAAACGAACCATTTTTCATTTTTTGCAAAGCAAAAAATGAAAAATGTTAGACATAATCTTTCCCGCTTTCTCTAAGCCTGTGCACCACCCGGCGCACTTCTTGAGCTTGATTTTTATCGCATACCAACAACACGTCGCCGGTATCCACCACCACAAGGTTCTCAACGCCGATCGTGACGATGAGGCGATGCGCCTGGTGCGTGTAAATCAACGAATTGGCGGTTTCCAGGCCGACGTGCTCGCCGCCCATGACAATATTGCCCTGTTCGTCGCCGGCGAGCAAGTCGAACAATGAGTCCCAACTGCCCACGTCGCTCCAACCCAGTCCAGCAGCCGGCAGCACGACCACATTCCGAGCGGCTTCCATCACGCCGTAGTCGATCGTCTCCGTGCGCAGGCCACACCAAACCCGCTCCAACACAGCCTGGGAATGCGGGCTGCCCAGCTCCAGGCGGATTTCATCCAGGCCGGCGTAAAGTTCAGGCATCTGGCGCTCGAACTCGCTTAAAATGCGTTCCACCTGCCAGATGAACATGCCCGAATTCCAAAAATGCTGGCCATCCCTTAACATCGCCTCTGCCTCTGCCGGGCCAGGCTTTTCTTTGAACTGGGCCACCTGGAAGACCGCTCGCCCCTGGTAAACGCCCACCGGCGCCCCCTTCTTGATATAGCCAAAACCAGTCGCCGCGAAGGTTGGCTCGATCCCCAACGTAACCAGGTAGCCATCCTTGGCAATTTCCCCAGCCGACCTCAGCAGGCTGCGGAATCCCG
Source organism: Anaerolineales bacterium (assembly GCA_041912175.1). Lineage (GTDB taxonomy): Bacteria > Chloroflexota > Anaerolineae > Anaerolineales > UBA4823 > CAZAGA01. Next base: position 3,956 of record JAYRNN010000112.1, read on the forward strand.
TCTCATCGGCAATGAAGTGGTCAGACCCTAACACAGCCATCACGGCTTGGGGATCCAACCGCTGCAAAGCAACCGCCGCCAGGCCGATCACCGAGGCCGTCCCGCGCGCCGCCGGCTCGATCAAATAATTTTCCGCCGGGATATCGGTGCGCTGCGCCTGCAGCTCGTGCGCCTGCTCTTGGACCGTGACCACGAAAATTCGCTCCGGGGGGAAGATTTCCAAGATGCGGTCAACCGCCGTCTGGAATAACGTCCGTTCGTCGAACAGCGCCAGCATCTGTTTCGGGCGAGATTGGCGCGATAATGGCCAAAGCCGCGTCCCTCCTCCGCCGGCCATGATCACGGCATAGAAATGTTCATTCATAGGTCTCACGTTCCTCACGGAGGGCGATATATTGCATGCCGCCCACCTGGCGCGCCAATCCTTTCAGCTCCATCATCACCAACGCGGCCGAGATTTGCTCGATCGGCAGATTTGTCTGCAAACCGATTTCATCTACATGCAGCGGCTCATTCGATAATATGGCATAAAGTTGCGTTTCCAGCGCATCAGTGGGCAGCGCCGCCCGCACGAATCGCTGTTCGCTGACCTGGGTCAGGTTCATTACTTCCAATACATCCTGGCAGTTTAGATAGGGCCGCCCCCCTTGCTGGATTAAGAGGTTCGTGCCCACGCACTGTGGGGCGTAAATGCTGCCGGGTACTGCAAAGACCTCGCGGCCCTGCTCGGCTGCGAAAGCCGCCGTGATTAACGCGCCGCTCGTCTTGCCGGCTTCCACCACAATCACCGCCCGCGCCAGGCCGGAGATAATCCGGTTGCGCGGCGGGAAGTTCGCCGAGTCAGGCGCAACGCCCGGCGCGTAGTCGCTCACCACGGCGCCCTGCTGCATCATTTGCTCGGCCAGGCGCCGGTTTTCGGGCGGATAGATGCGATCCACCCCACAGCCCAAGACGGCAATGGTACGCCCGCCTGCCTGCAAGGCGGCCTGGTGCGCCACGGCGTCTACACCGCGCGCCAGCCCACTGATCACCGTGATACCCCGCCGGGCCAGTCCAGACGCAATTTCGTCAGCAACCTGCCTGCCATAAGCGGTCACGCGCCGGGTGCCAACGATCGCCACCGCCCAGGCGTCTTCTGGGGTTATCGCTCCCCGGACATACAGAACGGGCGGCGGCTGCGGGATCTCAGCCAGGCGGGAGGGATAATTTTCATCCTCCCAGGTCAATACAGTAATCCCCTGGCTTTGGATATTCTCCCAAATGCGTTCAAGCGAAACGCTCGAACGCATCTTCAACAAAGTTTCCAGGATTTTCGAGCCCAGCCCGGCGGCTTGAAGGGCTTCTGCGGGCGCCTCCCAGGCGCTCTGGGCATCCCCAAATGCGTCCAGCAGCAAACGCATCCGAGCTGCGCCAATTCCTTTTACCAGGTTAAAACCTACCCAAAAGCGTTTCGTGGCATCTTGCCCCTCGGGTTGTGCGGGGAGTTGTGTGGGGAGCGAAGCGGCGTCCACAGGAGTGAGAGCGGTTTATTCTGGGATCAGCCCGGGCAAAAGATGCACGCGCATCCTGCCTTGCTGCAAATCCACTTCCAGAATGACAGATTTGAGAGCCGGGATCAGAATTTCCGGGCCTGTCTCCGGCTGGATGATATAAACATCATTGGCCGGTGAAGCGAGGATTTCGACCACCCTGCCCAGGCTCTGACCGTCTTCGCCAATCACTTCTAGGCCTATGATCTGGTGGTGGTAATACTCGCCCTCTGGCAATGGCGGGCGATCGTCCGCCCGTACGTAAACATACCGGTTGCGTAACTCGCTGACGCTTTCGGGAGACGCAAAACCATCGAAAGCCACCAGAAGTGTGTCGTTGTTCGGCCGGACTCTGCGCAAGCGAAGATCGTGATGTTCTTCCCCCACGTAAACGTGCACGCCAGGCCGCAGGCGTTCGGGAAAGTCGGTGGATAGATCCATCACAATTTCACCTTTGACCCCATGCGGCCGGCGTAGTTTACCAACCTCCAGGAATAACACTTTCTGGTCGGGCGAGGGTTCAGCTGGCGTCTGGGTTTGAGACGAGGCAGCCTCGCCAGGCAGCGATTGCTCGCTCATCGTGGCTCGACAATGTCCAGCGTGACCCGCTTACCTTCCTGAGCAGCGGCAACGCGCAGCAGGATGCGCATGGCATTCGCCACCCGCCCGCTCTTACCGATGATCCGGCCCATATCTTCTTGAGCCACTTGCAACTTCAGGACCGTCTGGCCGCCATACCGCTCCTGGGTGACGCGCACCTGGGTTGGATCATCCACCAAAGATGTGGCAATGTACTCGATGAGTTCTTTCATTAACGGTTATTTTTTACCGGTCTTGGCAGTCTGTTCAGTTTTGGGATTGACAGTCCGGCTGGCCGCAGCAGCCTTTGCCTCGGTCGCCAGCGTTTCGACAGCCTCGCCTTGTTTGAAGCGCTCGAAGCGCTCCAAAGTGCCGGCTGTCTTGAAGATCTTCTCGACCGATTCGCTGGGCTGGGCGCCCTTAATCATCCAATCATACACGCGTTCTTCATTCAGCTCGATGGTCGACGGCTGGGTGCGCGGGTTGTAAAAACCCAAAATTTCAAGGAAACGGCCATCACGCGGGGCTTCTTTTTCGGTTGCCACGATGCGGTAGCTGGGCTGACCTTTGCCGCCAACGCGGCGTAGACGAATACGAACCATAAACTTTATCTCCTTCTTGCTTTCTTCTTCCAAATATCGGGTTATCCAAACATGCGCGGCAGGCCACGCATGCCTGATTTCTTTAGCGTCTTAAACATCTTTTGGGCTTCACGGAACTGTTTCATCAAGCGATTGACATCTTGAACATCAGTACCCGAGCCGCGCGCGATCCGCCTGCGGCGAGAAGCATTGAGCACATCCGGATGGCGGCGCTCTTGCGGCGTCATCGAATTAATAATCGCTTCGGTCATGCTGAGTTGCTTCTCTGTATCCTGGGGCGGCATCTGCCGGGCCATCTGCCCCATGCCGCCGGGCAGCATTTCGAGCAGTTGGCTGATCGGTCCCATCTTACGCACCTGGCGCAATTGGTTGGCGAAGTCCTCCAGCGAGAACTCGCCAGACATCAACTTATCGGCTTGCTCGCGGGCCGTCTTCTCATCATAAGCGGCTTCAGCGCGCTCGATTAGGCCGATCATATCGCCCATCCCCAGGATGCGGCTCGACAGCCGGCCGGGGTCGTACGCCTCCAAGGCGTCCAGGGCTTCGCCTGTGCCGATAAATTTGATCGGTACGCCGGTCACAGAACGGATTGAAATGGCCGCCCCACCGCGCGCATCGCCATCCATCTTGGTCAGGATCAAGCCGGTGAGCGGGATCACCTCGCGAAAACCTTTGGCGATATTCACCGCTTCCTGCCCAACCATGGCATCCGCCACGAGCAGGGTTTCGATCGGGTTCACGCGACCTTTGATGGCGCGCAACTCGTCCATCAAAGGAGCGTCGAGCTGAGAACGGCCAGCGGTATCCAGGATCACGATAGTAAAGCCGCCTTTTTGCGCCTTGTCCAGGGCGCGCACCGCCAGCTCGGGCGGAAGGACGCCCTGCTCGTAGAAAACCGGAATATTCAGGCGCTCTCCCAGCGTCTCCAACTGGCGGACGGCCGCCGGGCGGTACGGGTCGCAGGCGACCAACATCACACGCTCGCCTTGCGAACGCAGGACGCGCGCCAGCTTGCCGGCGTGCGTTGTTTTACCAGAACCTTGAAGACCCACCAGCATGAGGGTATGCGGGCGAGGCCCGGTCAGGTTCAGCCGTTCGGCCGGCCCCAGGGTGACAATCAGCTCCTCGTTGACAATCTTAATCACCTGCTGGCCTGGGTTGAGCGCTTTTGAAACTTCCGCTCCGATCGAGCGCTCTCGCACGCGCCCGACAAAATCCTTGACCACGGTATAATTAACGTCCGCCTCCAATAAAGCCAGGCGCACTTCACGCATGGCAGCATCTACGTCCGATTCGGAAAGCTTGCCCCTCCGGCGCAAACCCTTGAAGACTTCATTTAACCGTTCAGTAAGATTCTCAAACATAGCACTGCATTCTAGCTTGTAACCGGTTTTTGGTCAAGGTAAATGAAGAAAGTAAAACCGAAAGTCGCGTGTGTTGAAAAGTCGGCTAAACTGATTTTTCAACACATAAATAACGTTCAAGTCAGCCATGAGAAAGTAAATCAATGTTTTTTATGAGAGGATCAAAACATGCTCGAGAACCAATCGCAATCTGAACCCGCTCTGGAATCGCCGTACATATTGAGAGAAAAAGATTGGAGAAACGGGTCGATCGTATACCAGGTTATCGTCGACCGATTTAAAGAATCAGACAACATTGACGCGAAAAAAGACTTGTATGCATATCCAAGGCAGTTGAGGAACTGGTCAGAGACGCCTTGTCAGGGCGACTTTCTGCCAGAATTCAACGTCTGGGCTCATGAAATCGATTTTTGGGGCGGCGACTTGAACAGCCTGCGCTCTGCCCTGGATTACCTTACCCAGATGAAGATCAATGTGCTGTATTTGAACCCGATCCATGCCGCCTTTACCAATCACAAGTACGACGCCTCCGATTACATGGAGATTTCACCTGAATATGGCTCGAAAGCGGATTTGCAATCGTTAATTGATGATGTCCACCAACGCGGTATGCGCATCGTATTGGATGGCGTCTTTAACCACGTCGGGCGAGGTTCGGAGCTATTCCAAGAGGCTGCTTCCAACCCAAGCAGCCCCCACCGAGATTGGTTTTATTTTAACGATCGGTATTCTCGGGGAGTCAGGCTTTGGGCGAATGCGCCCAGCCTTCCCGAGCTAAACTATGAAAATCCTGAAGTTCGAGATTTCATCTATGGCGCCGAAGACTCGGTCGTGCGCAGTTACCTGCGATTCGGCATAGATGGCTGGCGGCTGGACACTGCCTTCGAACTGGGGTTCACCTGTCTTTCCGAGCTCACCGAAAGCGCCCACCTGGAAAAGCCGGGATCGCTGGTGGTCGGCGAAATTTGGAGTTACCCCCAGGATTGGTTCCCGGCGCTTGACGGGGTGATGAACTTCACCCTGCGCCAGATTTTGATCGATTGCGCCGACGAAAAAATTTCATCGGCATCCGCCAACGAGATGATCGACCAGATGATCGAAGACGCCGGAATTGAGCATATCTTGAAGTCATGGATCCTGCTGGATAATCATGACACACCCAGAATAACATCCACTTTTCCAAACCCGCAAGCCCGCAAGGTCGCACAGGTGTTGCAGTTCACCCTCCCAGGATCGCCAAACCTGTACTACGGCAGCGAATTAGGGATGGAAAGTGGACCGGAACCGCTGTGCCGGGCGCCAATGCGCTGGGATCTTGTCAGCGATACGAATGCAGTCTTTACCTGGACGAAACGGTTGATCGAGGTGCGAGAGGAGCAGCGCGGCTTGAAAGTTGGGGATTATCGTAAAATCATTTCACATAAGCTGATTGCGTTTGAGCGCTACACCGATCGGGTGGATGATACCGTGATCGTGCTGGCGAATTTTTCCGGCGACGAAGTGGAAGAGACCCTCATGATCCCCGATTCGCGCCTGATGAACGGCACGCCGATGATTGACCTGCTGGGAAGCGGCCTATCGTTTAGGCTCAGATCTTCGATCCTGTCAGTTTACCTGCCTGCCAGGTCTGCCATTGTGCTGAAGCCATACACCGAGGCGGTTGACGGCTACACATCTTATAAGCGGGTGGATCGAATACGGTGACCGTTTACCATTAAAGGGAACTAATTAACTTCTTAGGGGTTTTACTGATCAGAATTTGTCTTCTAAAATGAGGAGTTATTATGTCAAATATTACGATTATCACCGATAGCACGGCCTATATCCCCAAAGATTTACTCGAAAAACACCAGATTCGCGTCGCTCCACAAATTTTGATCTGGGGCGCAGAGAACTACCTGGATGGTGTGGATATCCAACCTACCGAATTTTACGAACGGCTGAAGACTGCTAAAGTCATGCCATCCTCCTCTCAGGCAACCCCAAAACATTTTTTTGAGCTTTTCAAAGCCGCAACCGAGCAAGGCAACCAGGTCTTGACCATCGTGCTCTCCAGCGATCTCTCTGGCACCATGGCCTCAGCCATCCAGGCCAAAGAGCTGCTGCCCGGCGCGCCCATTGAGATCGTAGACAGCCGCACCACCGCCATGGCGATGGGCTTTGTCGTCTTGGCCGCCGCCCGCGCCATCGAGGACGGCGCCAGCTTGAGCGAAGCAAAGGCCCTCGCCGAGCAAGCCCGCCAACACGTGGGCGTGATTTTTGCAGTGGATACGCTCGAATTCTTGCATCGCGGCGGACGCATTGGCGGCGGCAGCCGCTATCTGGGCGCGGCGCTCAACATCAAACCCATCCTGGAAGTGACTGGCGGAAAAGTTGAAGGAATTGAAAAAGTGCGCACGCGCAGCAAGTCTCTCAACCGCGTGGTCGAGCTGATCGGCGAGCGCATCGGCGGACGCTCTCCGGTGCGGCTGGCCACCTTGCACGCCAATGCTCTAGATGACGCCCGGTTCCTATTGGACGAAGCTGCAAAACAGCTCCACCCGGCGGAATCCATCTTTTCTGAGGTTAGCCCGGTAGTCGGCACGCACGCCGGACCAGGCACGCTCGGCCTGGCCTTCATGGCAGGCATGTGATCACCAATACTCAAACAAAAACCACCCTGCAGGGTGGTTTTTGTTTGAGTATAATTAATTTTCCAATGGATATTTTCTTTCAAGATCCCCACGAAATCCCGCTCCCGCCCGACGAAGTGCGCATCCGTGAGTTACGCGCCGAGCTCCTGCCTGACGGCCAACGCGTGCGCATCTATTTCGAGCTGGACCCTTTCCAAAAACGTCCCAGCGCCGAGCTGGCTATTAGCGATGCGAATGGCGTACCCCTGGCGCATGCCTCGGTCATCGAGAGTATGGTGCGCAAGATTGAGTTGACCATGCATCTTCGCACGCCCGGCGCTCCTTTCCCGTATCGCCTGGCGGCGAGTATCTATTACCTGGCGCCTCTCCCCGAAGCAGGCCGGGAGTTAGATCCCGCTGACACCGCACCGCCGCAGGTGATCGACCGCAAAACAATCCAATTCACGAACGAATGACAGGATCTTAAAACCCATCAAGTCTCACTTCTTATGAAATCACTGCTAAGGTTAGGCCCCTACCTGCGCCGCTACTGGTTGGCGGCGTTCTTTTCCCTCGTTACGATCTTGTTTCTGACCGCCGTGGAGCTAGCTTTACCAGCAGTGCTGCGCCAGGTGATCGATATCGGGTTGGCCAGTAAAGATGTGCGTTTCCTGGTGCGCTCGGCAGCGGTCATCCTGGGTATCGGCGTGGCCCACGCCGGCCTTCTCTATGCGCAACGCTTTTTGAGTGAATGGTTATCTGCGCATGTCGGCTATGATTTCCGCAACCGCCTTTACGATCACATCCAGTACCTCTCATTCAGCTTTCACGACCACACCCAATCGGGACAGTTGATCAGCCGCTGCATCGAAGATGTGCGCTCCATCGAACGCTTTGCAGGATCGGGCCTGGCTGATTTTGTCCATTTATTCTTGCTCATGGTTGGCATTGTGGCGCTGCTCTTCAGTCAGCAGCCGCGTCTGGCAGCCATCACACTGCTCCCCATGATTCCGCTTCTACTTATCACCACCAATTTCGGAAAGCGCGTTGGCAAATATTTCTTCGACGTGGACGTTGCCCTGGGCGAGCTTTCTTCACGCGTCCAGGAAAATATCAGCGGCGTGCAGGTCGTGCGCGCTTTTGCGCGCGAGCCATACGAAATTCAACGTTTCACGGATGCCAACCGGGTGCTCTACCGGGCCCGGATTAAAACCATGAGCGAGTTTTCCAGGGTGATGCCCACCAGCATGCCTTTGGTTACCGTTGGAACTATTCTGATCCTATGGTTTGGCGGACAAATGGTGATTGCCGGGCAGCTTACCGTGGGTGAAATCGTTGCGTTCAACAGTTACCTGCTCTTACTTTCCATGCCGGCCCAGCAGCTCGCCTGGCTGGTTAACGCGGCCGGTGAGGCTGCTGCAGGCCTTCAGCGCACGTACGAAATCCTGGATTTGCAACCGGAAATCCAATCGCCGCCCGGGGCTCTCCCCTTGCCGCCGCTGTCTGGTAAGGTCGAGTTTCAAGGGGTAGACTTTAAATACCACAACCAGACTACGGCGGCGCTGGAAGATATCCACCTGGCCGTCGAACCCAACCAGGTCATCGCCCTGATCGGCCCAACCGGCTCGGGTAAAAGCTCACTGGTTAGCCTGATCCCCCGCTTTTATGACGCCAGCCAGGGCTCCGTACGAGTAGACGGGTACGACGTGCGCCAGGTCGAGCTACAGTCGCTGCGCCGGCAGATCGGCATCGTCCTGCAGACCTCGCTGCTCTTCTCCGCCACGGTCGCCGAGAACATCGCCTTTGGTCGCCCAGACGCCTCCCAGACTGAGATTGAAGCCGCTGCACAGGCTGCTCAGGCGCATGAGTTCATCATGGAGTTACCCGAGGGTTACCAGACCCTGGTCGGCGAAAAAGGCGTCACGCTTTCCGGCGGTCAGCGCCAGCGCGTGGCAATCGCCCGCGCCCTGCTGCTCGATCCGCGCATCTTAATCCTGGATGACTCCACCTCCAGCGTGGACACCGAGACAGAGCGTCTGATCCAGCGCGCCCTGGAGCGGTTAATGGAAGGCCGCACCACCTTCGTGATCGCGCATCGTCTTTCCACCGTGCGCCGGGCGGACCATATCATCGTATTAGAAGGCGGGTGCATCGTTGAGCGGGGTACCCATCGCCAGCTACTGGCCCAGGACGGCCTGTATCGTGAAATCTACGAGCTCCAACTTAAAGACCAAGAGGAATTTTATGAACAGATGGAGCAAGTCGCATTGATCCGCTCTGAAAGTACCAGGGATGAAGCTGAAGATCCAGATCTGTAAGGCAAGAAAAAGTGTTGCAAAATGACACAAAATGAACCGCCCGCTGAAGATGTCCTGCTAAAAGGCTTCGACCCGCAAGTCACCCGGCGACTGGCCGCCGCTATGGGGCCGTACCAGATTTCCCTATGGATCTCCCTGGCCTTGATGGTCGTGAATTCAGCCGCCGCGGCTGCAGGCCCCTATCTGGTTGGCCAGGCCATCGACCAGGGCATGTCAGCCGGCGATCTGCAGGCCTTACGGAACATCGTCTTGCTCTATTCCTTGATCGCCATCATCCAATGGGCTTCCATCTACTTCCGCGTCAATCTCATGGCTGTCGTCGGCCAATCCGTCATCTTTGACCTGCGCCAAAGCCTGTTTGCGCATTTACAAACCCTCTCGTTGAGCTTCTACAGCCGGTTCAGCGTCGGGCGCGTCATCACACGCGTCATCAACGATGTGAGCGTGCTGCGCGATTTCATCACCTGGGCGCTGCTCGCCATCGCTCGCGACCTGTTAACGCTGGTTTTTATCATCGCTGCAATGCTGTTGATGAACCTGCGCCTTTCATTGGTCACCTTTGCTGTGCTGCCAGCCATGCTCTTGGCTACGAATGTCTTCCGAAAACAGGCGCGCGAGAATTATCGCAAGGTTCGTTCGGCCATAAGCTGGGTAAATTCAGTCCTGGCAGAGAATATCAATGGCGTGCGTGTCGTGCAGGCTTTTTCTCGCCAGCCGGTCAATTATCGCTACTTCAGCCAGGTGGTCAACCGGAACCACCTGGATACCAACCTGAAAGCGGCGCGCGTGGCGGCCGGTTTCCCCACCGTGATCGATTTCTTGGGCTCCCTGGCCATCGCCGCGGTGACTCTGCTGGGGGGTCTGTCGGTGCTGGGGCTGTGGGGCCAAGACAGCCAGGCGATCACTGCCGGAGTCCTCGTTTCATTCGTCCTGTACCTGCAGCGCTTCTTTGAACCCATCCGCGACTTGAGCAACCGCTATGATTCTTTTCAATCCACCATGGCCGCCGGCGAGCGCATCTTTGCCTTGATGGACACCCCCGCCGAAGTGCAAGATGCGCCCGGGGCCTTCAACCTGCCTGAAATCGAAGGCGATGTACGTTTCGAAGATGTCTCCTTCCACTACTCCGACGATCCCACCCTGGTACTCGAAGACATCGACCTGCATGTTGCAGCCGGCCAAACCGCCGCCCTGGTGGGCAAGACCGGCGCGGGAAAATCTACCCTGGTCAAGCTGGTCAGCCGCTTCCACGACCCCACCGCCGGCTGCATCCTGATCGATGGGGTTGACCTGCGCCAGATTGTCCAGAGCAGCCTGCGCAGCCAGATGGGCATCGTCCTTCAGGATCCTTTCTTATTCTCCGGCACGGTCGCCGAGAATATCCGCTTTGGCCGGCTGGAAGCTAGCGACGCCGAAGTGGAAGACGCCGCCAGGGCGGTTGGCGCGCATGACTTCATCGCTCGTCTGCGCTTCGGCTACCTGACCCCCGTGGAGGAAGGCGGTTTGTCGCTCTCGGTCGGTCAGCGCCAGTTGATCTCCTTCGCGCGCGCCCTCCTGGCCAACCCGCGCATCCTCATCTTGGACGAAGCTACCTCCAGCGTGGATACCCATACCGAGCGGATTATCCAGCAAGCCCTGGCTGCATTACTCAAAAACCGCACCGCTTTCGTGATCGCGCACCGCCTGTCCACGGTGGTTAATGCCCAGCGCATCGTGGTTATCGAAGATGGGCGCATCGTCGAACAAGGGACGCATGCCGAGTTACTCGAGCTCGGCGGGGCTTATTATCGCCTGTATACCCTGGGGTTTGAAGAGGAGTATTAGAAACCGGCCAGGCTGATTTAAATTAAAGTAAGGCTTACGCAGTTGATGGGAGTTTGGGGGTGTTTGGGCTTCGTATCTGGAATACAAATCCAGGACGCCGATGCTATTTCCGAGAAGACCGGGAGATCGATCGATGCCTGGATAAAAATTTCGGGCGAATATTTGACTTTCCTGGTAAAGTATGATAGAATCCTGCTCGAACAGGATACCAGAAGTTTTTAGTTGGAAATGAAAATGACAACGGCTCGCGGGTAACTCCGTGAGCCGTCTTTATTTTGATCGTTCCGATGAATAAACTCAGTATCACCATCTTTTTTTTATTTGCAACAAGGAGCAAAGAAATGTCAGAACGTATCATCGGCACGGTTAAATGGTTCAATGGAAGTAAAGGCTACGGTTTTATCGCTCGCGAAGGTGGAGAAGATGTATTTGTCCACTTTTCTTCCATCCAGGGCGATGGCTACCGCAATCTCGCTGAAGGCCAGAAGGTCGAATTCTCGATCGAAAAAGGCCCCAAGGGTTTGCAAGCCAGCAACGTGGTCATTCAGAACTGATCCGCGAAGCACGTAAATCGAGCAATCCATGGAAACTAAAATCTATGTCGGGAATTTGTCTTATTCCACGACTGAGGAAACCCTGCGCACGCTATTCAGCCAATACGGCAGCGTGTCTTCGGTGGAATTGATCAAGGACCGCGATACTGGAAATTCGAAAGGTTTCGCTTTCGTCGAGATGGGTTCCCCGAACGAATCCAGCCAAGCGATCAGCAGCCTGAATGGCGCCAGCCTGGAAAATCGGGTCATTAAGGTCAATTTTGCCAAGCCACGCGAAGAACGCCCGCGTGGGGGCTGGTATGCGGATAGCCCATCTAAAGGCTACGGAAACAAGAGTTCCGACGGGAAGAAACACTCTGGGAACACGCGCCGTTATTAATCCGTAGACCCTCATTCTTCTAACACGCCTGGCGAAAGCTGGGTCGGCTTGAAAATCAATCCTCTGTTCAACATGCGGCTTCGCCGCATGTTGAACAGAGGATTTCCTGATAAATAACCAGCCAATTGAAACAATCGCCGGCACGCCAGGCCAGGTCTTCGCGACTGAGCGTGTAATGGGTCTGCTTAGGCCACCGTCACCCCCTCGGGCACCGGCGCCAGCTTGCCGGCGGGAGCAATTGCTTACGCTGCAGAGGCGCTCGATCCGGCGACGGTGGCGACCCGGTCGCCAATGTGAAGGTCGCCGGCGCCCTCACCCAGCGCATCCACCACGCCGGCGAATTCGCCGCCTGGGATGATCGACAACGGGACGGGATAGCAACCCCAACAGATCCGGAGCCGCCTGGAGGCGGATGCGCCCGACCTGAAACAACCATCTCGGTATATAATACTTTTGCCGTCTCCCATCATCCATCGCCAATCGTCAATCCACAGTCCCCCTCCATGACAAAACTACCTCTGAGAGCCTATTGGAACCTGCTGGCCGAATACATCCGCCCGCAGAAAGGGCGTTTCTTCTGGCTCGCTTTTCTGCTCCTGGCTTCCATCGGCCTGCAGTTGCTTAACCCCCAGATCATCGGTCGTTTTATCGACGCAGCCCTGGCCGGCGCTCCAGCCCAGCAGTTAACCATCGCCGGGCTGGCCTTCCTGGGGATCGCCCTGCTCCAACAAGTGGTCGTGGTGGGCGTCAAATACCTTGGCGAGACCGTCGCCTGGACCGCTACCAACGCTCTACGCGCCGATTTAGCCCACCGCTGCCTGGAGCTGGATATGGACTTCCATAATACGCACACTCCCGGCGAGCTGATCGAGCGCATCGATGGCGACGTGGCCGAGTTGGCCAACTTCTTCTCCCAATTCATCATCGTTTTACTTGGCAACCTGCTGCTGCTGGGCGGCATCCTGATCGTTTTATACCTTGAAGATTGGCGCATGGGTTTGGTCTTCACGGTTTTTGCTGCCCTCTCGCTGATCATCTTGAACCGCATGCGCGATATCGCCGTGCCGGATCAAAAAGCCTATCGACAGGCGGACGCCGAGCTGTTCGGGATGATCGAGGAGCAGCTTTCAGGCAAAGAAGATATCCGCTCCAGCGGCGCGGGCGGCTATGCCATCCGCGAGCTTTTCCGCCATCAGACCGCCATGCTGCGCCACAACCGCCGCTCGCACTTCAAGCGCTGGCAGATCGAGCTGGCCGTCGGCGGCCTGCTCACCCTGGGCATGCTCCTGGCCGTAGTCAGCGGCTACTATTTGTACCTGGGCGGGCTGATCACGATCGGCACGATCTACCTGACCGTCTTTTACATTAACATGCTCGAGACGCCCATCTGGGCGCTTACCCATGAGATCCAGAGCTTTCAAACCATCGGCGCTTGCGTCGAGCGACTGACCGATTTGCGAAAAATCGAACGCAAGATTCTGGATGGGCCCGGGGTTGAGCCGCCTGCCCTCGCCCTCGCCCTGAGATTTGATAACGTTTCTTTCAATTATGGAGAGCAAGAGCCGGCGCTGCGCGAACTGACCTTTAACCTGGCGCCCGGGCGCCAGCTCGGTCTACTGGGCCGCACCGGCAGCGGCAAGACCACCCTGGCGCGCCTCGTATTTCGCCTCTACGATCCCCAACATGGCGCCATCACCCTGGATGGCGCCGATCTGCGCGCCTTCCGCCTGGCCGACCTGCGTCGCCGGGTGGGAATGGTCACCCAGGAAGTCCAGCTTTTTCGCGCCAGTGTGCGCGACAACCTGACTTTCTTCGATCGCAGCATTTCCGACGACCAGATTCAGCGCGCCATCCACGCCCTCGAGCTATCCGCCTGGTACGGCGCTTTGCCAAATGGCCTGGATACCTTGCTCGAAGCCGGCAGCCACAGCCTCTCCGCGGGCGAAGCCCAATTACTGGCCTTCACACGTATTTTTCTGCGCGATCCGGGATTGGTCATCCTGGATGAAGCCTCGTCGCGCCTGGATCCAGCCACCGAGCAGCGCATCGAGCGCGCCATCGAGCGCCTACTTGCCGGGCGAACCGCTATCATCATCGCACACCGCCTGGCTACCGTCGCCCGCGTCGATCAGGTCATGATCCTGGAAGCTGGCCGGCCGCGCGAAGTTGGCCTGCGAAGCCAGCTCGCAGCCGACCCCGCCTCGCTCTTCTCCCAGCTCTTGCAGAGCGGCCTTGAGGAGCTGCTGACATGAAGCCCCCGGCCTTACCTGCCTGGCAGGTCATCCTGGCGATGATCCGTTTCCGCCGGGGCTACTGGTTGATCGACTTGTTCAGCGTATTGATTTACCGCCTGGCCTGGCAGATCCTACCCGGGCTGGCGCTCAAGTTGTTTTTCGACGTACTGACCGGCGAGGCCAAAGCCGGCTTCAACCTCTCGACCGTTCTCGCCATCCTGGGCGCCACATTCTTGATGCGCGCCCTGGGAGGCTTCGGCTTTTATTACGCCGATGTGCCCCTCTTCGCCGATGTCTCGACCCTGCTGCGCAAGAATTTGCTGCAGAACATCCTCCGCCAGCCCGGCGCGCGGCCGCTGCCCGAATCCCCCTCCGAGGCCATCAGCCGATTCCGCGAGGATGTACTAGAAATCCCGCTTTTTGTGATCTGGATCAACGATATCCTGGTTGGCTCGCTGATCATCATCATCTCGATCACGTTGATGCTGCGCATCAACGTCCCCATCACCATCCTGGCTCTCATCCCGATCGCCATGGTCGGCGTGATCGCCCGCGCCGCCGCCGGGCGCATCGAAAAATATCGCCTTGCCAGTCGCCAGGCCACCGGCAAGGTGACTGGTTTCATCGGCGAATTCTTTGGCGCCGTCCAGGCGGTCAAGGTCGCCGCGGCTGAAGAACACGTCATCCGCCATTTCCACCAATTGAACGATGCCCGCCGGGTCGTTACGGTGCGCGAGAAAGTCTTCAACGCGATTCTGGATGCGATCTACAACAACAGCGGCAACCTCGGCATTGGCATCACCCTGGTGTTGGTTGGGGGCTCAATCGAGCAGGGCGCTTTCTCTGTGGGCGATTTTTCCTTGTTCGTTTACCTGCTGCAGAGCCTGGGCAATATGACCACCTTCTTCGGCGAGCTGATCGCCCGTTACCGGCAAATGGACGTCTCGGTAGGGCGGATGCAGTTTTTGATGGGCGACGCCGACCAGCGCGCGCTCGTCGAGCCGGCCCCGATCGTGCTTTCCGGAGCGCTACCCGAAGTAACTTACCCGTCGCGCCGCCCGGTTGACCGGCTGAGCGTACTGGAAGCCTCCCACCTTTCTTATTCCTACCCGGCCAGCGAGAATGGCATCCATGACGTCAGCCTGAGCTTAGCGCGCGGCGCGCTGACCGTGATCACGGGTCGCGTCGGTTCCGGTAAAACCACTTTGCTACGTGTACTGCTTGGCCTGCTGCCCAGGGATAGTGGGGAGATCACCTGGAACGGTGAACAGGTGTCTGATCCAGGCGCGTTCTTCACCCCACCGCGCTGCGCTTACACAGCCCAAACGCCGCGCTTGTTCAGCGACACACTGCGTGAAAACATCCTGCTTGGCCTACCTGTCTCCGACGCCGCCCTGCAAGAAGCCCTGCGCCTGGCAGTCATGGAACAAGACCTAGCCGCGTTGGAGCACGGGCTGGATACAAAAGTCGGCCCGCGCGGCGTGATCCTATCTGGCGGACAGGCGCAGCGAACTGCCGCAGCGCGCATGCTGGTGCGCCGCCCCGAGCTGCTGGTCTTCGATGACCTGTCAAGCGCTCTGGATATCGACACTGAGCGCCTGCTGTGGGAGCGCATCTTCGCCCAGGCCGATTTTGGCGCTTGCCTGGTGGTCAGCCACCGCCGCGCGCTCCTGCGCCGCGCAAACCACATCATTGTGATGCAGGATGGGCGGATCGTCGAGCAAGGCGCGCATAGCGAGCTGCTCGCGCTTGGCGGCGCCTATTATCGCCTGTACAGCCTAGATTTTAAGCGCGACCCTTGACACTCAGAACACTTGTGCTAAACTTATGACATTCACTTTTGGTACCATAAAATATGTGTGTACCAGAGACTCTACCACCAAAAGGAACCGTTTCAGGAGAACCCACCATGGCTAAAAAATCGACCCCCGCACAGCAACCACCCGAGCGCCAGGATGACGCCCGGAATGTCGCCCTTGATAAAGCCCTGGGCGAGATCACCAAGCGCTATGGCGATGGCGCCATCATGCGCCTGGGCGAGGCTCACCACATGTCTGTCGAATCCATCCCCACCGGCTCGCTCTCACTGGATATCGCCTTGGGCGTTGGCGGCATCCCACGCGGGCGCATCACCGAAATCTATGGCCCCGAATCCTCGGGCAAAACCACGATCTCCCAGCATATCGTCGCCGAAGCGCAGCGCATGGGCGGCACCTGCGCCTACATCGACATGGAGCACGCCCTCGACCCGATCTACGCCGAGCGCTGCGGCGTCAACATCGATTCCCTGCTCATCTCTCAGCCGGATACCGGCGAACAGGCGCTCGAAATCGCCGAGACCCTGGTGCGCTCTGGCGCAGTCGAAGTCGTCGTAATCGACTCGGTCGCCGCCCTCGTGCCACGCGCCGAGATCGAAGGCGACATGGGCGACCCGCAGATGGGTATGATGGCCCGCTTGATGTCGCAAGCCCTGCGCAAGCTCTCCGGCGCCATCAACCAGACCAAGACCACCCTGATCTTCACCAACCAGCTCCGCCAGAAGATTGGCGTGATGTTCGGCAACCCCGAAACTACCACCGGCGGCCAGGCGCTCAAATTCTACGCTTCTGTACGCCTGGACGTGCGCCGCATCCAATCCATCAAACTTGGCCAGGAAGTCATTGGCAGCCGCACGCGCGTGCGCGTGGTCAAAAACAAAGTCGCCCCACCCTTCCGCTCGGCCGAGTTCGACATCATGTATAACGAAGGCATCTCCAAAGCCGGCGACCTGCTCGACCTGGCTACCAGCCTGGAGATCGTCACCAAGCGCGGCTCGTTCTACTCCTATGGCGATTTCCGTCTCGGCCAGGGGCGCGAGAACGCCAAAGACTTCCTCAAGGTCAACCCCGACATGGCCGAAGAGATCGAGATCGCAGTGAGGCAGCAGGCGCTCAGCGGAGAGATCCCGCTGGCGCTGGGCGGCGGGGAAAACGAGGCGGAAGAAGAGGTTTAAATCAGATAATCGTTGTTGAAAAATCGGTTTCGCCGATTTTTCAACAACGATAGAACGATAAACCGCATGGTAGAATCAACGGCGTTGGCGGAAGGAGTCAGACAATGTTAACCGTCCAAGAACTGGAAAAAGAGATCGCACGGCTGCCTCTGGATGAACTAGCTCGCTTGCGCGCCTGGTTTGATGAGTACGATGCCCAGGTCTGGGATAAACAATTCGAGGCGGACGCCGAATCAGGCAAGCTAGACCGATTCGCCAATCGCGCCATCGCAGACTACAAATCCGGCAAATACAGCGAGCTATGAGGCATTTCGCCAGCGCTTCTTTTTAGGAATGCTACAAGCGCCTGCCTATTACCGTTCAAGAGCTGGCGGATCGCTGTTTTGACCTTCTCAAAGCGCAGCCTGGGCATCCATCCTTGCACATCAAAAAGTAGGACGATATTGGTCGGCGCGGGTTGGGAGAAGATATCGTGCTTTGGCGATTGAAGTCGATGAAGGATTGCTCTGGTTTTGGATTGGAACTCACTCCGAGTACGACAAGTTAATCGAGTAGGTTTATTTTGAACATTATCGAGTAGGGGGCGGTTAGTCCCCGCCCCCTACTCGATACCCTACTTTCTCAACACCGGCAAGAGCACCAGCTTGTTCGCATACACCCAAACCTCGCCGCCGCTCGCCCCGTTGGTTGTCCCGGCGAATAGCGCGCCCCGGTGCACCACGACGCTGTTGCCCCAATAGCCGCCGCGGTTGTTGCTGTCGCCAAAGCCGGAAAACCCAACCTGCTCCCAGGTCAATCCATCCAGGCTGCGATACACCACCATCCCGGTCATATTGTTTCGAATCAACGAGTAGAGCCAGCCGTCCATCACCGCTAAGGCATGGTAACCTCGCGTGTTGGGGTTGCCGAAGCCGCCATCCATGATCTTTTCCCAGTCCGACCCATCGCATACCTGGCAGCGCCAAAGCTTCGCGCCGGATATCGCGCCGTTCATCACTCCGGCATACAGATAACCCTGGAATGCGACCAGCGAGTTGATCCCACTGTTTTCCTCGCCAAACCCATCCAGGTTGACCTGCGTCCAGCTCCCTGCATTGCCGCTGGGACTGCGCCACACCTCGCCGCCGGTCACGTAGTTGTAAGTGCCGGCGTAAAGCTGGTTGTTATAAACCTCGAACGCAGTGGCGCCAATGTTGTTCACGTTCCCATCGAAGCCATTGGCGGCCACCTGGCTCCAGGTTCCGCTGTCGCCGCTGGGGCTGCGCCAGATTTCGCCGCCATGATCGCTCGTGTAAGTCCAGGTCGAGGCATAGAGCTGTCCATTAAACTGGGTGAAGCGGAAAATCTCGCCGTTGCTCGCATCCAGGCCTGGGAGGCTGATCCTGCTCCAGTTCGTCCCGTTGCTCGAGCGCCACATCTGCCCGCCGGTGGTGCTGTTTGGTGCGCTGGAATCTTCGTTCCAGGTCCCGGCGTACAGGTTGCCGTTGAACTCGTACAGATGGTCGATGGCCATATTCGTCGCATCGCCAAAACCGTTGCTCATCACCACCGACCAACCCGAGCCAGTATGCCGCCACAGTTGGCCGCCGTTTCCGCTGTAATTGTAGGTCGCTGCATAAAGCAGCCCGCCGTAAGTCTGCAAGGTAGTGACAATTTGGTTTTCCCGCTCCCCAAAACCGTTGATGTTTACCTGCCCCCAATACGGCGTCCCAAGCGAGAATTTCTGCACGCGGTGATTATTGGTCTCGGCCACGTACAGGTCGCCCTTGGCGTCGATCGCCAGGCCGGTCGGCCAGCGCATTTGGCCGGTGTTGGCCCCCCAATCGTTGCCGATCGTGGTCAGGTAGGCCCCATTCGCCTCGAATACCTGCACGCGGTCGCTGTTCGCGTCGGCCACGTATACCCGCCCGGCCTGATCCACCGCAACGGATAAGGGAGTACATAAATGACCAAAATCGCCGCCGCATTCCTCGCTGACGCCGAAAGTGCGTTGGTAGACGCGGCTGCTGTTGTACATTTGCACGCGCTGGTTATCCGTATCGGCCACGTAAATATTGCCGTTCTTATCCACCGTCAGGCCGCGCGGCCAGCGAAACTGGTAATTACCCGCGCCGGGCGAATCTAACGCGCCTAGGCTGGCTTTGTACACCAGGCTGCTGGTATAAATCTGCACGCGCTGGTTGGCATGGTCGAGGATATAGATATCCCCATTCACCGGGCTGATCGCCACACCGGCTGGAAAATCGAATTCGTAATTTCCATCCCCATAATTCCCAAAGCTGGATTGATAGACGCCATTGGTATTATAGATTTGGATGCGATGATTCGGCGCATCAGGGACGTAAACTTTTCCGCCTGAGTCGACCGCCGGGTTTCCCTCCGGCCCAGCCCAGCTATCCCCAAAATGGCTGTTGTCGTTGCCATAAACCCCGGCCTGTCCCACCGCCCATTGCTGCACGCCGTCTTTATTAAGCTTCACCAGCCGATAGCCGGATCGCTCCGTGAGATAAATGCTGCCATCCGTAGCTACGGTAACCCCCCAGGGCGCGTTCAGCCGTTCTGTATCCACGATATAGGGCACGCGCGTCACACCCAGGGTGGACTGGTATACCCCGGCGCTATTGAATTTCTGAACGCGATGGTTGGACCAGTCGCTCACGAATACATTCCCTGACGAGTCGACTGCTGCATCCGCCGGCCAGGCAAACTGGCTGTTCGACCAGCCGGGCGAACCCGTGGTTCCGGCAAAATGGCTGCACGTCCCGGATGTGTTGCACTTCAACACCCGATAATTATCGCCATCGGCGATAAAAATGTTATCCGCGCCGGTGATGGTGATGCCGAAAGCCCAACCCAGGTGCGCCAGGTCGTCGCCCCACTCGCCTGGCGTGCCATAGAAGGCGCTGCACGTCCAAGTCCCGCTTTTTGTGCAGCGCTGCACGCGGTAATTGCCGGTATCGACGACATACAGCCTGCCTGAACTATCGAAGGCGATCTGGGCAGGCTGATCAAAGCCGCTGTTGTCCGATCGTGGGTCACCTGTCACACCGATCGTTTCACTGTAGCTGATCGTATCCCCACTCACATCGAATACCTGGATGCGGTGATTGTAGGTATCCGAGACGAAAAGCTGGCCAGCCGGACCCAAGGCGATCCCACGCGGGGTATCAAAATGATTGTTATCGTTATCCGCATGCCAAGGGTCTTCCTCCGGGAAAATCATCAGCAGGTTGCCAGCCGCATCGAATTTTTTCACCGCAGATGGAATCACGAACCATATATTCCCATCTCCATCGACCATGACATCCAGCGGATTGGCCAGGTAATCATCATGGTGCCAGGGCTGCCCGGCATATCCGATGGTCATCTGATTCGTCCCACTGCTGTCAAATTTCAACATGCGAGAACCGAGCTCTTCGATCACATACAGATTATCCCCGGAGTCAACCGCCATCCCGTTTGGAGCGTTCAAGTGCTGCACGTCGGCCACATAAGGCTCTTCGGTCACCCCAAAGGTCTTCACATAGCGCAGGCTGAACCCCGGCTGCCCCAGGCTGACCGCCGGGCTCTCGCTCGACACTGCCTGGGCGCCCTGAACGAACGGGCGGCGCAATGGCTGCCCGGCAGATTCCGCCGCGCCGGCCTCTGGCCGGTCGGACGGTTCTTGCTGCGCCAGGGCGGTAAAATTACTCGCCGCCAGGCTGGCCAGGCATACCAAAGCGATCATTATGCGAAAAAATTGGCTTTTCATAATTTTTCTCCCTTATTTATTTTTTTACTGATCGTTTTATTGGATTTGCGCCCAATTAAAATTGGCAGCAATTTTCCGGGCGGATGTGAATTACTTATAGCACATTCAAGCCTGCAAGATAGTGATAAATGTCATATTAATTTTGGGATATTCACAAAAAAATTGGGCGACTGCGCCGCCCAATTTTTTATCTACTAGGTGCCTTCTTCCCATGAGTTCAGATACGCTACCTGCTCTGGGGTGAGCACGTCGATATCCACGCTCATAGCCGCCAGCTTTAGTCGGGCGATCTCTTTATCAATATCAGCCGGCACACTGTAGACTTTCTTCTCCAGTTTATCGGCGTTTTTGGCCATGAACTCCAAGCTCAAGGCCTGATTGGCGAATGACATATCCATCACGCTCGCCGGGTGACCTTCAGCGGCCGCCAGGTTGATCAGCCGTCCCTCGCCAAGCAGGTTGATCCGCCGCCCATCGCTCAGCTCATACTGCTCCACAAATGGGCGCACCAGACGCTTGCCGCTCGACATCTCCTCCAGCGCGGGGATATTGATCTCCACGTTGAAGTGGCCCGAGTTGGCAACGATTGCGCCGTCTTTCATGGCCTCGAAATGATGTCGGTCGATCACGTTCAAGTCTCCGGTCACCGTGCAGAAGATATCGCCGATCTGGGCGGCCTCTGCCATCGGCATCACCCGGTAGCCATCCATTACGGCTTCCAGCGCCGGCAGTGGGTCGACTTCGGTCACAATCACATTGGCGCCCAGGCCGCGCGCCCGGCTGGCCAGGCCGCGCCCGCACCAGCCATAGCCCGCCACTACGAAGTTCTTCCCCGCCAGCAAGATATTGGTCGCCCGTACGATGCCATCGATCGTCGATTGCCCGGTGCCATAGCGGTTATCAAAGAAGTGCTTGGTCATGGCGTCGTTCACGGCGACGACCGGAAAATTTAGCTTGCCGTCAGCAGCCATCGCGCGCAGACGGATCACGCCCGTAGTGGTCTCTTCTGTGCCGCCCACCACACCCTTGAGCAAATCCAGGCGATCCTTGTGCAGCGTGCTCACCAGGTCGGCTCCGTCATCCATCGTCATATGCGGCTTGACGTCCAGGGCAGCATTAATGTGCTTGTAATAGGTCACATTATCTTCACCTTTGATCGCGTAGGTGGGGATCTCGAAATGCGTGACCAGCGAGGCCGCCACATCATCCTGCGTCGAGAGCGGGTTCGAGGCGGTCAGTACGACTTCCGCTCCGCCTTCATGCAGCACCTGCATCAGATTAGCCGTCTCCGTGGTCACATGCAGGCAGGCTGCGACTCGCAGTCCCTGTAGCGGTCGTTCTTTCACAAACCGTTCCCGGATCAACCGCAGCACAGGCATCTCCCGCGCCGCCCATTCGATCCGCCTTCGCCCGCCCTCAGCCAGCTTCATATCTTTCACATCATAGTTTTCCATGCTTCATCTCCCAAAAATCTAGGTTTTGGAGAGAAGTATTGGTC
>JAYRNN010000113.1:0-3454 GCA_041912175.1 Anaerolineales bacterium
GACCTGACTGGCTTCGATGTCTGGCCTGTGGGGTTGGGTGCTCAGCAGTTACCGTTGCCCAACTTGTTCGACAAAAGAGGTATATTGTTAAAGAGCATGTAGAGGTCAATCCCTACGAGTATCTACAAACAGCCCGCCCTACATAGCCACTGCAAGATGAGCGGTGTCATTCCTGCAAGAAAAGCGCTGGCGCTGTGGAGTTACTCGCAAGGACAGGCCGGTTGTCTCTGCGAGATTTGGCTATACCGCCGAGGCGGTAGTCAAAGCAAAATGACACTATTATGTCATGAGCAGCGCCCTTCGCGAAGCAATCCCCGGTTATCCAACGGGAAATTTTTACCGATTTGAAAATACCGTTGCCTGTACGATTTGATCGGTAATTTCCTGAGAAGGCAGCTCGCCAGGTCCGATTTTCCCACCCAACTCAAATAAAGTCTCCCGACTTGGATACGATAATGCTCTCAAATCCGTCGCATTGACCTGAGTATGGCCGTTGAACAACCGGAAGAAACGATCGATGATCGTTGAATTTAGATAAAGAGCCAGGCCTCTTGCCAAAATTGGCGGTAAACCATGTCCTTGTTCATGAAACACGTTCAAATGATTTTCAAACCCGAGCCATTCCGCCTGGACTTCTTCGGGGTTAAAAACAGCTGCGACAATTCTACGTTTTTCTTCTTTCGCAGAAAAACGTCGCGTTAAGGTGTAAAAACCGCCAGGCATCAGCCATTTTTTTGTTTGCGGCGAAACGTCAATCATATTAGGCTTACGACCATTTATTTTTGGCCATGAGACATTGCCATTCTTGAAGTGTGCCGGGTAGATGAGCGGCACAGCATCCGGCTGGGAATCTTTATGGATGTATTCTTTTAGCCTGAAATCGATGACCGGGCCGGTAGACACAGAAATCTTTAAGTCTTTGAGAGAATATTTTAACGATCGAACCAGATGCCCTAATTCAGAGTCCTCCTCCGTGGTCGGCAGGTGGATAATAAAATCAGCGTCATTGGCGTGTACGATTTCCGAATACGGCGCTATCAGGGTATGAATATTGCTCAAATCAATCCCGTGGCTGGTCGATAGCTTGACTTCTTTCGACTGCCTGTTTTTTGTCGCATGATAAATAATATTTTCTTGTAAGACTGCATCATCCTTAAACGCAATATCGCGAGCTTCAAAGACATGAATTTGCTGCACAGACATTTGCGAGAGGAGTAGCTTTCTAAAAGGCAAGAAGTATGGTCCATTGCAGAAACTTCTGGGCGATATGGCAACCAGTTCGCCGCCTGGAGAGAGCAGTTTTATCGCCAGTGAAATGAATGCTGCGTAGAGATTGGTTACTTCAATCCCCACGCTTCGTAGAATATGCCGGTGTACAGATTGGCTGGCGATTTTTTTATAGGGAGGATTGGTAATAATATGTGAAAAATAACGTCTCTGGTTAAAAAGCCCATCCTCAACCCATTGACAAGCATCCTTTATGAAGTCTCGTTCGAGCAATTCATACGTTAATTTGATCCCATCGTCGCTCGCTTCCTGCACACAATCCTCCAATGTGTCACGCAGCGTGGCGGCAAGTACGGGATCAATCTCATAAGCCGTTATGGAGATACGATTAATAGTCCCCGGATCCGCGCAAATCTTCTGAATAAATGCCGCAGATAACGATCCCACCCCAGCGCCAGGATCCAGCAAATGGACCTCATCCGCAGGAATGGGTAAAAATAATGACGCCATGTAGTTGGCTACCACCAATGGCGTCATGAATTGACCAAGCTCGGATTTCGTGGTTGGCGAGATGAGTGCCAGCGTCTCCAGCCTGCGCCTCTCGGCGCTTTCGCTAAGATTTATTCGTCTGACAGTTTGGCTGGTAAACATTCCAACTCCTTTGTGGGGACCATCATCCTAATTTTCCACTTGAGGAGCGCCGGTTGACTCGATTGCATGAAAATGTTTTGAAGGATCTTCCATGATCCAGAGATATGTTTCTGGCGGAAGGTTCTTGAACCTGGCCTGTCGAGATCCAGCAGTTTTCCAGGTTTGATAAGCAGTGGTAAAGCCAATCTCCTTTTTGTTCGATCTTTTTGCAAGCCCGGTCAATTGGCTGACCTTATGGTAATCTACTTCACCATCACTCGTGACTGCCTCGATGACCCAAAGCGAATCGGAAGTTGCGTTCCATAAGAGCACGTCTGGCATAGCATCTCCTAATTCAAGATGGATGCCAGCTCCTGTTAAAGCCTGGCGTTGAGCTTGGGTGATTCGTTCTCCGTCGCCATCATCGATATAAACCACGGCATAACCAGGAAGGAACGCCGGCGCATAGTAATTACAACAAACCTGGATTAAATCACTATGTTTCGTATCGACCGCGCTCTTGGCCATACTGGCAAGATTGGCCTGCAATTCAAGCCGCGCCCTAACTTTATCGTCCCTAATCCAATCTCTTAACTTCAGTTCCCATTCAGGCTCTGGCGTAGCGAGAATATCTCGGAATTCAACTGCCAATCGATAAGCAGAATTCGGCGATTTTGGAACGGGATGTCCCAAGACAAAGGAACCGGTATTCGGTTGTAAATACACAGGTTCGATTGCCCCAATATCCCTTAAAGGCTTTATCCAATAATCTCTACCTTCTCGATCCAACCGCGTTCCATCCCTTTGCATGCTACCGACATGGGTTGCAATCTGCTGCGTCGAAGCGCCATCACAAAACCTGGCGCCTTCCTTGGCGCTGCTAAAGAAACTAGGTGTTTCATTATCCAGCAGTGCAAAAATTGCATCGACCATATCGACTGATTCGCGATCAATTGCCTTCAGAGCAGCTCTGATGCGGGCTTTGGATATTCCCTGGAAATTGTCAGGCAGCGGCCTGTCTCTCAATTGTTTAGTCCGGTCCTGTAATGACATAGAATAATATTTCTCACTGGAATACAAAAGTGGCTCGAATCATTTTAATATTACCATATTCTTTATCCCGTATTGCTCTGCGACCAGACTCCTCCGTTCCTTCTCCCGCCACCGGCGACCTGATCCACGACAATCTGCCCATTTCCGCCGCCCTCTGCGCCTCCTCGACGACCGGACCTGGAGCCTGTCCGTTAGCGCAGTCATTCCCGCTTACGGCCCCCCTTTGCCCTAAACGATACTTACTAAGTAGCCACTCTCCGATCTTCAAAACCGTTGAGCGACGTTCTCGGTCGCAATCCGTTGTCAGCCATCCGTGTAATCTGTGAAATCTGTGTTAAAAATTCGTTGTCAGCCTCCCGTCATTAGCGTCTTGTGCGAAGCAGTCTCAAGTTCGCCTCGCAAAGACACCAGGGGGGATTGCTTCGGCGAAGGACGCCTCCTAATGACATGCGAAGTGTAGGACCGGCTGTCTGTAGATACTCGTAGGGATTGACCTCTACATGCTCTTTAACAATATACCTCTTTTGTCGAACAAGTTGGGCAA
>JAYRNN010000114.1:0-11302 GCA_041912175.1 Anaerolineales bacterium
ATATCTTGTCAAATCTTGGCTGGTTAATTCACCTGAGGTAAGTTTTTGTTGGATTTCGGAAATTGTCAGCTCATTCATCCCCACATTTTACTATTAAGTTTGATTCATCGAAGTCTATTAAAACGAACTATAAATACCAGCTCAAATTTCAAAAATAGCGCCTTCCTTACCCGGTGTCACCTTGAATGAAGGCGAACGTTCGACGACTGCCCTGGAGATCATTCGATCCAACATCGCATCGCTATGCGCTGGATCATGATGAAAAGGAACGAATTGTTTTACGTTCGCCAGATCAGCAAATTGAATAGCGTGTACGATGCTGCTATGACCGAACCCAATCCGTTTGGCATACTCTTGGGACGAGTATTGTGCATCATGGATTAGAAGATCGGCCCCTTCTGCTAAGTCGTATCCAGATGTCCATTCCTTGCTGGTGGGAAAGGAAGATAATCCCAGGGCGGGTTCGTGATCGGGCATATACGTAATCGTTCCAGAAGAACCTTGAATACGGTAACCCAAGGTAGGGTTTGGGTGGAGGACAAATTGCGCTTTAACCAAGAATTCTCCGATATTTAAGCTGTCCGATTTAATCTCATGAAAGAATAATTCTGATCGCAGATCGCGCGCTCGGACCGGGAAGAGGGGCGGGGAAAGATATCGATATAAGCGAGTTTCCAGGGTCTGAGCGGTGCTGGCTGGCCCCCAAATGTGCACCTCAACCCCGGCTCGCCGAAGTGGGTCAAAGAACGGTAATCCCTGAACATGATCCATGTGGAGATGCGTCAACAAGATATGTACGCATTTCACGTTGGATGGCAGCGCGCGGCCACATACCCGGATACCCGTGCCCGCATCGAGCACAAGGTGAGTTCCCTCCCGGCCTTCGATAGATGCACAAGAAGTGTTCCCGCCATAACGGACAGTGTCAGGTCCGGGTGAAGCCAACGAGCCGCGGGTTCCCCATAATGTGATTTTCATCTCGTGATCTCCCAAAAAATAGCCATCGCCCCCAGAAAATGAAATGCCTGACTAATCAAAGGAAAGGCAGTCACTTCAATTTGCCTCAGCGCGCCGTCGAGGCCTTTGATCCAAAACCTGCGATGAGCGGGATGCTTCTTGGACGTAGCGATTATGAGAGGTAGGTCTTCAGGCGGTAAAGGTTTCCCATCTTCATCGGAAGGGAGAAAAATCGTCGCCCACTGGCTGGCTGGCATAGGGCCAGTCTCATCGAAGTGATAGCCCAAGATATTTTCGGCGGGTTCATTGTAAAAGATTAAATCGCCGCGCGGATCGACAATAAAAATGGGCATGGCTAGATGTTCTGCCAGATTACGGGCTAAAATCACTTCGATTTCCTGTTGCGCCATGGAAGGAGCTCCCTGACATTGCAATTAGCAACGAATTTTACATGTTTTAATCATACCTTAAAACAGATATATTAGCAACTTTATTCAAAATATCCATTTAAATTACGCCTCGTTCGGGTGCATGACGTTTTGAGATGATGGATTCGCCATCCATCATCTCAAAACGTCATCATTTGCCGAATAATTTCTTTATCTTGAAGATTAAACTTTTAATGCCATGCGTGTTTTTTACGGATGTAAGATCAGCGGCTGCTTGGGGAGGGTCTACCTGCGAACCAAGTTGTTTTTCCAATTCCAGGCGATGTTCGGTAAGCAGGATGTACATATCTGCTTCGGTGCGTTCGGGAAATAGCGATAACAGACCTTGCTCTCGAATAATTTGGACGATGGGCAGATAAGATTGAGCATACCAACCCGTGGCTACTTCATCTTGTGGGTATTCTCGATCGTGTTCTAGCCACATAAAGTAGCGGTGGACCTCGATTTGGCTGAGAAGTAGATCGTATTGATCGCACATCGTCAATAAAAGATTGGAGTCTGGCAATAAGGTATCGATGTTCGTCTGTTCCAGGAACTGTGCATAGAGCGACTTGCATATTAATTGGTTTGGCGTGTCGGTCTGCGAGAAAGGAACCCTTGTTTTGACCTCGGTTACGTAAGCAGAAATATAAGCATGGCCCAAGATTTTGGCAATTGAAACGCGATGGTTACCGTCAATCACAAAATATGCATCTCCTAATTGGTAAACATCGATGGGTGGATAGCTCCCCTTCTCCATATAGGTTCGCAAACCTGCCCAACGCATTTCGTCACTTGGATTGGTTGGTAAAAATGAGCGTGTAAAATCTTGATATCGGCCAACGCTGCCAACAATATCGGCCAGTGGGATCTCATGGATGCCTCGGCCAGCGCTCCCGCTGAATTTTAGCTTTTCTCGTACCTCTTCATATGGCAACAGGGCGATCGATTTGCCAGTTAAGGTTGCGATGGCCTTTTGCATGGCTGCTCTACGGCGAGCGCTTGCAAATTCATCACGGGCTGTGGATAGGTTGAACGCTTTCATGCGGTGATTGAATTTTAAAGAGATCGATGATGCGTGGTTTGAATAATCCTTCGGCTCTCCGTCTCGCAGCGTATGACCAGAGATTCGGTGTGGGCTTCGTCGCCAAGGTAATGCACACCTGAAAGGACGGCGCCATCGGTGATCCCCGTAGCAGCAAAGAATATCTCGTTGCCGGAAATCAAATCTTCACAGGTGTATATTTTCTTAAGATCAAGTCCCGCAGCAGCAACTTTATTGCGCTCTTCATCGCTCTGGGGAGCAATCCGGCAGAGCATCGCTCCGCCTAAGGATTTTACCGCGCAAGCGGCGATCAAACCTTCTGGAGCGCCGCCAACCCCCATGACTAAATCGGCGCGAGTGCGTGTCACGGTGGCCAATGCTCCTGCGACATCGCCATCGGAACGGAGCAGGACACGGGCGCCAGCAGATCGAATTTCTTGGATTAAATCGATATGTCGTGGCCGGTCAAGGACAAAAACCACCAAATCACGCACGGATTTCTTCTTTACACGAGCGACCAGAGCCAGAGTCCATGCAGCCGGTGCGTCCAAACATTCTGGGACTAAGGCGCTTGCGGCTTCGCTATCCACAATAATTTTTTCCATATATTGGGCCGGGAACAGCGAACACATCGCCCCCTGTGGCGTTGCTCCAATGACGCTGATTGCATCGCTATGCGAGCTGGCCAGGATTCTGACCCCATCGATGGCATCGAGAACAACATCCATCGCCTCACCGGCGCCGGTTCCGATTTTTTGACCAGTCGCCAAAGGGAACTCACCGCCGATCTTTGACTCTTCTCCAATTACGATTGTGCCGGTAATGTCAAGCGAGTTTATGGCATAAGCCATTGCTTCGGCTGCTGCGTGGTCGGCGCGTTGCGTATCTCCGAAACCCATCCAGCGCCCTGCGGCCAGCGCAGCGGCTTCGGTAACACGCACCAGGTCGAACCCAAGATTCCGTGAAAGATGTTCCTGTCCGAATTCCATTTTTACCCTTATCTTTGAATTACGTTACAGCCTCGATCAGACCGGCGTTTTCCCAAGCCAGCATACCGCCTTGAAGCGCTTGGGCCTTATAACCCTGGTTGGTTAATGCGAACGTCGCGCGCGAACTCCGCCGGCCGCCCTGGCAAACCAGGACGATCGGACGGTCCTGGGGTAGATCTTGCTTTTCGATTAGCAGCTTGTGTAGTGGCATCGATTGCGCCTGGGGAATATGGCCGCGCTGGAATTCACGCGGTTCGCGTACATCGATAATGAATGGCGGCGTGAGGCTGTGAATGCGCTTCCATAATTCTTGAGGCGTGATTTCATCCACCTCGCCGCGGGGGATTTCAGTGTGGAGTGGTAGGTGCTCCAATGGCTCGATTTGTTTGGGGAGATTTTGACATTCCAAAAAGACCCGCTGCTCGCATTCATAAATACAGATCGCCGGGTCGAGAATTCGATGATAGATATAGGGGATCGCCTGATCTTCTTCGAGTAAATGGCCAGCGCCGAGCAGGCGCATGAAACCGCTGGAGCGCATGATCTGCTGGACCGGCTCTTGAACGCGCATAAAAAAGAGTTCGCCTCCCCGATCTTTGCAAGCGCGTAAGATCGTCTCCAGAAAGTGAATCCCACTGATATCGCATTGGTTGACGCTCTCCATACTCAGGAGCAGGAAGCGTTCGTGGGGGTGGCGCGTAAGATGATCGTTCAACACCTTTTCAACATTGCTGACGGCTCCAAAATATAGATCTCCAAGGATGTTAAAAATTGCCAATTGTGTGCAAAGCGGCCTGGCCGGCTGGTAAACGAGATGCCTGAAATTATCATCCGGCAGAACGCAAACCACACGCGGGACGCTGGTGCGAAGTATATACACCGTAAATGATATTAATATGCCGATCAATACGGCGAATTGCAATGGCAACAGCAGCGTGGCAAGGAAGGTGATGGTCATGATGAAAATTTCACCGCGTGCGCCATGGAAAATTCGGGCGATCTCCTTCTGATCGATCATGCCATAGGCGATCACCGCCAAGACGCCGGATAAGGCAGCGCGAGGCACGTATGCAGTCAATGGGCCCAAAAGCAATGCCGCGACGAGCACGATCAGGCCGGAAAAAACGCTGGCGATCCCGGTACGTGCGCCTGAGTTTTGGTTCACTGCGGAACGGCTGAATGAACCTGAAACCGCGAAACCGGAAAAAAGTCCACAGGCAATATTGGCCAAGCCCTGGCCGATAAATTCCTGGTTGCTGTCTAATCGCTGACCCGTTTGGCTGGCGATGGAGCGTGCTACCGAAAGCGCTTCAACCAGACCGATAGCGCCAATCGCGAGCGCTCCACTGGATAGCCTGGCGACCAACTCCAGGTTGATGCGGGAAAAATCAAACACCGGCGGTAAACCCGCAGGAATAGTCCCTAAAACCTTAATCCCATAGCTTTGCAGGTTTAGCAACCAAACCAGGGTGGCTGCCAGGATCAGGGCAATGAGTGGACCGGGCAACTTCCGGTTGATCCGGCGCACAGCCACGATCAATATCCCCACACCGGCGCCTAATAAAAGACTCTGCCAATGCGCCTCTTTAAGGTGGGCGGCCAGGTTTTGGAATGTAACGAGGATACTTGTCGAATTTGGAATGTACAACCGTAGCAGGTGTTTAATCTCGCCAATCCAAATCAGCACGCCGGCGCCTGCGGTAAAACCCGTGATTACTGAATCGGACACAAAATTGACCAGCAGACCCAGGCGGGCGACGCCTAGGAGCAGGCGGAAAACACCAATCATGATCGCGAGTAGACCAGCAGCAGCGATGAATTCAGGTGAGCCTGCTGTAGCGATGGGCAGTAGGGTGCCTAGCACCAGGATAGAAGCAGTATTGGTCGGCCCAGTATGAAGTTGGTTGGATGAGCCCCACAGAGACCCGATGATTGAGGCGATGATCGCTGAATACAGGCCAAATTGAGGCGGCATCCCTGCCATCAAGGCATACGCAATGGCTTGTGGCAACAAAATCACTCCGACCGTCAAGCCGGCAACCAGGTCAGGTCTCAGAAATTCCTTACGATAGCTGCGAAGGATTTGGACCGGACGGGTGAAAAAGAGAACGCTTGACTTTAGGCCGCCAGTTAGTTGATTTACCATTTTGAAACCTTTTATATCTCGGACGGGACCCCCATTGTAAGCATGGAACGGATCAGCCGCACCAATTCCTTTGATGGAATTTCCTGCTTATTGTTATACCAATATGTTATCGTTCCAATGATAGCAGACATCCCAAATTCAAAAATATAGGCTGTGTGGATATCCTTTTCAGGCAGTCCTAACGCATTTACCAGGGCTGGGCGCATGATGGCTTTTATCTTTTGGGCAAAATAAGGATCTCCGTTTTCACCTAAAAGGATGCCTAAATAGTCTCCTTTTACTTCAAACACATTGGCCAGTTTTTGAATGACGGCATCGTTCAGTCCGTTTTCCAGGCTGTTCAAAACCTGCTCTTTCAAGTATTCCAAGAGAACCTCTTCCAATTGGTTCAGGACATCGTAAATATCCACGAAATACTCATAAAATGTGCTCCGGTTGTATCCGGCTTTGGTGGTGATATCTTTGATGGTAATGTGTTCGATCTTGTTCTGGCAGTACAGGCTCCAAAAAGCTTGAATCAGGTTTTCTCTCGTTTGCGCTGTGAGTTCGGGCTGCTTTTTCAAATTGAAATCTCCTGGCCGCCAATCATCCGACAATGAAGGGATGATTGTCTGTTGATGTTCGTGTAAGTAAGAATTATACTCCTATTATCCGACACAATGTCGGAATATATAGTAAAAAAGGAACTATGCGATGAAATTTTGGCGTCGAAACTGGTACTATATCGGAGGGGTCCTTTTTGTGGCTCTCTCATTTTTTATGGGCTTTTGGGGAAGTATCTTCAGCCGTATTCAAGTCATCCTGATCTTTAGTTTTATGGCCTTGCTGGTCCACCAATTTGAAGAGTATGCCCTCCCCGGCGGATTTCCCTCCATCAGCAACATCGTAGTGATGGGTGAGAAAAAAGTTCCCGAGCGGTATCCCTTGAATGCCAACCAATGTTTCATCAGTAATGTATTTCTGGCATACCCGTTCTACATAATCCCTGTATTTTTGCCGAATGTTATCTGGCTTGGTCTTGCACAGGTGATGTTGGGGATGTTCCAGCTTATTGCGCACGGCATTGTCGTCAATATCAGGCTAAAAAGCCCATACAACCCGGGCCTCGCCGCGGTTGTGTTCCTGCACATGCCAATTGGAATTTATTACATGTGGTATGTTACAGCAAATAGTCTCGCAAGTATAGGTGACTTTGTGATCGGGTTTATTGCTTTCGTCGTCGCGGCGATAATATTGTTTTTGCTGCCGATTCGATTATTAGCAAGCAAAGAATCGAAGTATCCATTTACAGACGCTGAAGTGTATGGGTTTGCCAAAGGAAAGATTGAGAAAATCAGGAATTCATAAAGCAACAGGCATAAGGTAGGAGCAAAATGAAATTATTCAAGTTTTACTGCCAGAATTGGTACTACGTTGGCGGCGTGCTATTCGTTGGCTTGGCCTTTTTTGTAGGATTTTTTGGCAATGCATTCAACCCGTTGAGCAAAATTCTTACGCTAAGCTTCATGGCGTTACTGGTGCATCAATTTGAAGAGTACGCCTTACCGGGCGGATTTCCGGCTATCTTTAATTCCGCCTGGATGGGGGAGAAGCAAGTTCCAGACAGATACCCACTGAATCGCAAAAGCGCTTTTATTGTCAATGTGATTGGCGGTTATCCGTTCTATATCCTGGCAATTCTATTTCCAGACCTGATCTGGCTGGGCCTGGCGCAAGTACTTTTTGGCATGGCCCAGATTCTGATCCACGGGATACTCATCAATATGAAGATGAAATCCTGGTATAACCCAGGATTGGCTGCTGTGGTATTCCTCCATTGGCCGATTGGGATTTATTACATTTGGTATGTCTATGCTAATGGACTCATCCAACCCTGGCATTGGATTGCAGGCATTGGTGTGACAGTGCTGGCCGCCATGTTGATCATCAATATGCCGGTTCAAGCGCTTAAATCCAAAAACTCAGAGTACGCCTTTTCTGCAGAAGAAATGGAGCGCTTCAACATGCCAGAGAAGCTCAAGCGCTTGAAGGCTGGCAAGCCAGGATAGTGGATGGCTTTTCTTCCGCGACAGCCCGGCGCAATACCAGCGGCAAAAGCGTCGTATCGGCTATCCTGGTGGGTGCGCTGCTCAGCGCGCTGGCTGGCAGCGTGTCGGAAGCCAACCGCTCCCGCGCTGCCAGCCATGTTTGCACCGTGGCGCGCTCACACTCAACGCCCGACACCGCCGCCGAAGTTACATCCCTGCATTCTCGAAGGCCTGATGGATGCCAACGATGACCCCGGCGTTATCTTTGAAATATGCCAGGAAACCTACACCGGGGATTACATCCTTCTCAAATACCATTTCACCGCCATGGGCCTTGACTTTGGCAATGGCGGCGTCGATATCGTCGACCGTAATGGTGTTGACGGTGCCCGTGAAAGGCCCGCCGGCTCCCATCAGCCCCCCATTGATGCCTGGGGTGCTTTCATCGCCGGTTGTTACCATCCAGTAATCGACCGGCCCTTCCCATTTTTCGACCTTCCAACCGAATACGTCGCGATAGAAGGCGGCCGTTTTTTCAAAATTATCGGTGACCAACTCGAAGTGTGTAAAGCGGTTCATGGAAATGTCTCCTGTTTATAGTACGTAATAAGATCGGAATTGGGCAATTATATACTAGAACATTAGTTCTGTCAAGGATTTCAATTGAATTTAAAAACTTTTTTGGAAAATGTGTATTATACCTGGCGCCTAATTGATGCGCCATGGCATGGCACAATCCCAGCACGGCTTTAACAAGAATGAGTTTTGGCGGAGCAGGTCAAAGGCCAAAACTGGTTTGGCATTGAATCGTCGACGAGCCTGGGCCAGGTTCCGGTAACCATTTTGAAGACACAGGCCGATGACTGCATTGTTCAGGATTGCCATGATGTGGCCAGCATTTCCGAGGGTCAAACGGGTGGCATCTTCTTTCAGGGTCGCATCTCGGCGGTAATGCAGCCCCGCTTCGATCTCCCAATACGGCCTGACCAGCGCCAATAATTTCTTGGGGGTAGCCCGCTCGGGTGAGAGGCTGGTCAGACCGTACACCACCTGGCGAGTATAGCCTTGATGCTTTTCGTGCCAGATCACTCGTTCGATCCGAAAGATCTGGGCAACCCCCGGCCAATCCAGGTAGTCATTCAGCTCTGTACTGGCTCAAAGCGTGCGTTTTTCTCTCAGGATTGATGATATTCCCTCACCAAGCGTTCCAATTCTTCCGGCGATATGATTTGTTGCAGGACCCTTCGAAAGGTCATATGGCAAGGCGCTTTGTTCTTGGGCAGAAGCTTCATCGCCATCAGCTCATCGATCCGATAGGTCACCCAGTCGGTTATCCCGGTCGATGTGTTTTCTCCGCATAGCTTGGTTAACAGGATCAAGACTAACAGAGTCTCCAAGGCATATTGGTTACCATGCGCTTGCCGGGGATCGGTGACCCGTAGCAAGATCGCAAACAAACTCTTCAGATCGTAAAAGATGCCAGTTTGATGGAATTCCTGGTATGGCGCAAATTCGGTATAATCCATGTGGGTCTTCTCCGGTTTCTTTGGTTTTCAGCAAACAAAAGTATACCGAAGAAGACCTTTTTCTACTTGTCTTTGTTAAAGCCGTGACGGCTTCCGCCGGCATGGTGGGGCGTAAAAGGAATTCCGAATCCTCACGATTCATACTATACTAATCATGGGATTATTTTTGGGATTGTTGGAGGCGGTTTAACCGCAACCATACACCTCAATAAACAACAGTGGAGGTTTGAAATGACGGATGGTTCTCTTGCAGGAAAACTCGTCGGGGGTCGATACCAGATCCAGTCGACCATTGGGCATGGGGGGATGGCGACGGTGTACAAAGCATACGACCCGAACCTGCGTCGGGATGTCGCCATCAAAATCATCCACCCACACCTGTCTGATAACCCTGATTTTATCCGTCGTTTCGAAGATGAAGCCACGCTGGTGGCGCAGTTTCACCACGCAAATATTCCCGTAATTTACGACTTCGATCATGACGGCAATTCCTATTACATCGTCATGGAATACATCACGGGCGAGACGCTTGAAAACCGGCTAAAAAACCTGGCCAGGCTCAATCAACGATTGGAGACCGGAGACGCCATCCATTACATGAATGAGCTGTGTGCGGCAGCCGATTATGCGCACCAGCGCGGCGTGGTCCATCGTGACATCAAGCCGGCGAATGTCATCATCGACGAAAAAAATCAGGTTCATCTGATGGACTTTGGGATTGCGAAAATCGTCGGCGGACAAAAACATACCGCCACCGGCATGACGGTCGGTTCGGCGCATTACATGGCGCCAGAGCAAATCCAGGGGTTAATGCTGGATGCCAGAGCGGATATTTATGCGCTCGGCGCTACGCTCTTCGAAATGCTGGCCGGGAGGCCGCCGTTCGAGGCTGATTCGGCGATGACGCTGATGATGATGCACCTGACTGACCCGGTGCCGGATATCCATGAACTGCGTGTAGAAGTACCCGAAGGCATTAACCGGATTATCAGCAAAGCGATGGCGAAAAAACGGGAAGAACGCTTTCAGTCTGCCGTGGACATGGCCGCCGCATTGCAGCAAACCATGATCGAACCAGGCGCAGCCCGGCAAATGATTGCGCCCGTCGAGCGGCCAATCGCGGTCGCGGCAACAATTATCGATACCCCGCTAGATCATAGGAGCGTGTCAACGACGATCGAAGCGGCTGGACGACAAGGCACGCCCATCGCTAAACCGCCTGAAAGGGCTTTCCCGCAGACCCCAGGGGAAAGCGCCTATCCGGTGCGTGCGAAGGGCAAGCGGACATGGATATACGTCCTGGCGCTGTTCGTCATTCTTGCCATCGCCGCAGGGGCTTTTTTCTTACGACCCAAAGAAGCCTCACCAGTTGAACCCACCAACGCAGGCCCGGCCCAGGCGCCTCCCACTCAGGCGCAGCCCAGCGAGCTGCCTGGCGTGATTGTTAGCAGCCCTACCGCGCTGCAAACGTCTTTGCCTGTACCAACCGAAACCATGGAACCCACCCGCGTGGCGACCTTGACGCCTGTCCCAACTGCAACGGAAATACCCCGGCCAAATAATTCAGGCTTTATCGATGATTGCATCGATACGAATTTCTGGGCGCCTTACAAATTGAGCGGGATTTCCGAAGATCCGCCGGGTTGTTGGAACCTGGCGCATTGGGGGATGTCTGCGGAAAAGGGTACCTTACTCGTCCAAACTGGCCAATTGGTTTATGGTACGGAAAGAAGTATCTATCGGAACCTTCCCCAGAGCGCGCTGGTCAAATTTCATCTCAGGGTCGACGAGCTTCTATCCCTCTCTAATCTCGACGGGGGGCTGGCTTTCGGGATCGGAAGACCGGAAAACTGGCAGAATGCGGGAAGATATGTCATTTTCCGCAGGAATGAAGCCAATCCCGAGATGCAAATTTATTTATCGAGCGGGGTTAAGAACGAGGGGAGTTTCGTTCAAAATGCCGGGTTGAAAGGCGAGTATGAAATTGAAATCCTGTATGCTAACGGCGAGGCGTCTTTTTATCTGGACGGCGTCGAAATTGGCCCGCCGGCTGCGCTTCCAGCGAACATCTTGGAGGACCCGGTATTCTCGATTGGGTACAGCCTGCCCGCCGATGGCAATATTACGGCGCGAATTCCTGACCTGACAATCGAAGAGAGATAGAACATCTCCGCAACATCATCG
>JAYRNN010000115.1:0-19826 GCA_041912175.1 Anaerolineales bacterium
CAAATCCTTTTCCAGTCTACTCTGCACACCTCCCAACCATTAAAGTATGCTTTATTCTATTATCGAACCCGAGGCAGCACGCGCACGAATGTAAAGCCTGCTGACCTTTCCGTTCAGAATGAAACAACCTATCAATTAAAATATTTACTTGATCTTACTGAACAACCTCTAATAGCTTTCTCGACCATAGAATTTTATTTCGAGGTCACGCTCCAATCAGGGCAAATCCTGACTAGCCCGATAGAAAGTCTCGACTATATCGATAATCGCTTTGATTGGCGACAAAAGCATGAGGATATTTTTCAGTTGCATTGGTATAAAGGCGACAATCTTTTCGCCCAAAGGGCGCTAGATGCCGCCAAGACTGGTTTAGTGCGTATTCAAACGATCCTGCCCCTTTCCAACCCCGAGCAAATTGATATTTATATCTATTCAAGCTCTACTGACATGCAGGAAACCTTGCGCCTATCCGGTCTGACTTGGGTAGCTGGACATGCCGATCCGGAATTAGGCGTCATTGTCGTGACCTTGCCGCCTGGTCCGGAGCAACAAATGCTCACAGAGCAACGAATTCCACATGAGTTAATGCATATACTGCTGTACCAGTTTTTAGGCTCGGGTTCCGTCGACCTGCCAGCCTGGCTCAACGAAGGGTTAGCGTCGAGTGCAGAATTGTTTCCAAACCCGGATTATCAGGTATTGTTGGATAACGCATATGAAAATGGCAGGTTACTCCCGATGGCAACGCTTTGCGAGGCATTCCCAAGCGATGCGTCTGGAGCTTTGCTCGCGTATGCTCAATCGGCGTCATTCGTAAAATATTTACAAGATAGATACGGCACGGACGGACTAAAATCGTTGGTCAATGAGTATTCCGATGGCGTCAATTGCGATAGCGGCGTGAAAAATACCCTGGGAATGAACCTGGCGCAACTCGAGCGCCAATGGCGGCGGGAACGCTTTAGAGAAAATGTCACCGTGGACACTTTTAGAAGACTGTTGCCTTGGTTAGCGCTAATGGCCGCAGCGATGGCAGCGCCAATAACCCTTATCATCGGTTGGCTTCGCCGCCGGGCCGCCAAATCACCCACGCCATTGGAATAGGATTGGAGGTAGAGCTTGCCAGAAATTGAATTGGCCTGCCTTCACGCAATTGTGAGTGGACATGTCCAGGGGGTTGGTTTCCGAGCTTTCGTTCAAGACCAGGCAGTTCGCCTACGGCTAGCGGGGTGGGTAAGGAACCGTTGGGATGGCAGCGTCGAAGTACTAGCCGAAGGTGAACGCGATGCAGTAGAAAAGTTGTTGACCAGTCTTTATCGAGGTCCCCGCGGGGCATATGTCAGCGGGTTAACTCCTGAGTGGCTGGCAGTGAGTGGATCCTATAGTGGTTTCCGCGTACGCATGACCGCTGACTAAGCGCCAGGATCGGTCAAGCGTGACAGGTGGACAGGCTCAACCAAAACCCAGGCCGCGTTCTTTTAGCGACACCCATTTACCACGGCCAATCACCAAATGATCCAGCACATCAATATCTAACATCTTGCCCGCCTGCACGATTGCCCTGGTAATGGATACATCTTCTGGACTTGGGGTTGGGTCCCCGCTCGGATGGTTATGAACAATGATGATACAGACAGCATTGGCGCGGATCGCAGCCTTAAAAAGTTCACCCACACGCACCTGGGAATTATTCACCGAGCCTCGATAAACCTGTACAATACTTTGAACTCGATTACGCGTATCTAACAGCATGATACGCAGTTCTTCCTGCTCCAATGCCCCCATCTCGTACAACACAAGGTTGGCAGCGTCCCCCGGACTGTGTATCGCCGGCCGGTCATCCGGTGAGGCGATAGCCATCCGCCGACCTAGTTCTATGGCTGCTTTAACCTGGGCCGCTTTTGCCGGTCCAATCCCGTGCAGATTTAGGACCTCTTCAAAAGCTGCTCGATGTAGCCCGGGTAGCCCACCCAGCTCCTGAAGCATTTGCCGGCCAACCTCGACCGCATTGGCCCCTTGGACGCCTACACGCAGCAGAATAGCCAGCAGTTCCGCGTCTGACAATGCTTGTGCTCCAAGGTTAGCCAGACGCTCTCTCGGCCGTTCAGATTCATCCAAATCTGTAATACGATAAGAGGCAGTTTGTTCTCGCATGGCTTCGAAGAATAAAAAATCTCGATGGCGGCCAAACCGCCATCGAGATTCATTCGGGCTAGCGCCTGATAGCGCTCCACCCCGCATATTTACCGGTATCGCCTAGCTCCTCTTCAATCCGAAGGAGCTGGTTGAATTTCGCCACCCGATCCGAGCGCGCGGGCGCGCCAGTTTTAATCTGGCCCATGTTAAGCGCAACTGCCAGATCGGCGATCGTAGAGTCTTCGGTCTCGCCCGAACGGTGGGAGGTGACTGCTCTCCATCCAGCGCGATGACAGGTTTCCACCGCTTCGATCGTCTCAGTCAGCGAACCAATTTGATTGAGTTTGACCAAGAGCGCATTGGCAGATTTCTCTTTGATCGCTCGACGAACACGCTCAGGGTTCGTGACCAAAAGATCGTCGCCCACAATTTGAACGCGATCACCGATTTGTTGCGTCAGCATCTTCCAGCTATCCCAATCATCCTGCGCCAGGCCGTCCTCTAAAGAAACGATCGGGTATTGATCTACCCATGACTTCCAAAAAGCCACCATTTCTTCGCCGCTTAATTTTCGTCCTTCTTTGCGCAAATTGTAAGTCTTGGTGTCTTCCTCATATAATTCTGAAGCTGCCGGATCCAAAGCAATGCAAACCTGCTCACCGGCCTTGTAACCAGCTTTGTGAATGGCTTCAAGTATTACCTCGACCGCCTCTACATTAGCTTTCAATTGTGGGGCATAGCCGCCTTCATCGCCAACCAGGGTAATATAACCACGGCTCTTAAGTACCCCCTTCAAAGCCTGGTAGATTTCTGAACCCCAACGCAGGCCCTCAGCAAAACTCGGAGCGCCGAACGGCATTACCATAAACTCCTGGAAATCGGTCGACTGCCAGCCTGTATGCGCGCCGCCGTTTAAGATATTCATCATCGGCACTGGCAAGGTGTGTGCATATACGCCGCCGATATAGCGATAGAGCGGCAGGTCGAGCGCGATTGCGGCCGCTTTGGCAACTGCCAGACTGACGCCCAGGATCGCGTTCGCGCCTAATTTTGATTTATTCGGCGTGCCATCCAGATCGAGCAGTGTGTGATCGATCGCAATTTGCTCGATAGCATCCCAACCGATTAATTCCTCAGCAATCTCGTTATTGACATGATCAACTGCCATCAGGACGCCTTTGCCACCGTAACGCCCTTTATCGCCATCGCGCAATTCCAGGGCTTCATGCACACCGGTGGATGCGCCCGAAGGGACCGCCGCCCGGCCAATACTGCCATCCATCAAGAGAACTTCCACCTCAACCGTTGGGTTGCCGCGCGAATCGAGGATTTCACGTCCGATGATATCTTCAATATATGTTTCCATTTTAAATTCACCTCTTTGAAATTTTCTTATCCTGTCAATGCAGGGTTATTTTCGAAACGAATTGCACAAAAAATATCAATGACAGTATAACCTATTTTACTGGAAGCTGATATTGATTAGCTAAGAGGTTATCGTGCCAGTTGATGCTTCGAACTGGGTAGCAACCACATTTGGATCACTCGCCTCTTCGAAGACAGCCTGGCCGGCATTCTCACGTGTGCGCGCATTCTCTCGCACTGCCGCTAAAAAGCCCACAAACAGCGGGTGCGGGCGGTTTGGCCTTGAGAGGAACTCGGGGTGAAATTGGGTGGCTACCATGAACGGATGGTCGATTATTTCTGCAATCTCGACGAGCCGTCCATCTGGGGAGATGCCTGAAAAGCACATTCCATTTTGGGCCAATAACGTTCGGTAGGCGTTATTCAATTCAAAACGGTGACGGTGCCTTTCATGTACCAAATCGACCTGGTAGCACTGGGCCGCTTTCGTACCTGGTTGGAGTTGGCATGGATATAAGCCCAGACGCATGGTCCCCCCCATATCCGAGATGCTGCGTTGGTCGGGCATCAAATCAATCACCGGGTAAGGTGTGGAACGGTCAAATTCTGTCGAATTGGCCTCATCATTATCTAGCGCCAGTCGAGCCAATTCAATCACCATGAGCTGCATCCCCAAGCATAATCCAAGGTAGGGTATTTTATGCTCGCGCGCATAGCGAATTGCCAAAATCTTGCCCTCTGTTCCACGGCTGCCAAAGCCTCCGGGAACCAGGATACCATCTGCCTTGTAAATCTCCTCCCAACCGCGCCCTTTCTCCAGCTCAGCAGAATGAACCCATAAAATTTCTACCTCTATCCCCAGCGATAGCGCCGCATGTTTCAAAGCCTCACGGACACTCATGTAGGCGTCGTGTAACTCGACGTACTTTCCAACCAAAGCCACCTGAAGAGATGGTTTTGGTCGGCGTACTTCTGCAACCAGGCGCTGCCAGTCTTGTAAGTCTGGTTGGCGGCGCGGTTCCAGCTTTAAGCGCTTTACCATATAATCGGCCACTTTCTCCTTCTCTAAAAGCAAAGGAACCTCATAGAGAACATCGGTGGTCACAACTGGGATCACGGCCTCACGATCAACATCACAAAATAAGGCGATCTTCTCGCGCAAACCGTCTTCGAGCGGATGATCTGAACGCGCCACGATCATATCAGGAGAAATACCGATCGATCGAAGTTCACGCACTGAATGCTGGGTGGGTTTGGTTTTTAGTTCGCTGGTTGCGCCAATATACGGCAGCCAGGTGACATGCACGTAGGCGCTGTTCTCACGACCCACATCTGTGCGCATCTGGCGGATGGCCTCTAAGAAAGGCAGGGACTCAATATCGCCTACTGTTCCGCCGATTTCCACGAGCACAATTTCGGCGCCTGTTGTTTTTGCTACCAATCCAATTCGGCGTTTAATCTCGTTGGTAATGTGAGGGATCACCTGGATCGTCCCACCCAAGTAATCACCACGCCGCTCCTTGGCAATCACTTCTGCATAGACCTGGCCTGTGGTGATATTGCAGACCCTGTTCAAACTTGTATCGATAAACCGTTCGTAATGACCCAAATCCAGATCCGTTTCGGCGCCATCATCCAAAACATAGACTTCCCCATGCTGGTATGGGCTCATCGTACCGGGATCTACGTTTATATACGGATCTAATTTTTGGATAGCTACCGAAAAGCCGCGTTCTTTGAGCAGCCGGCCAATTGCCGCGGCAGTTACTCCTTTGCCAACCGAACTGACCACCCCACCGGTAAAAAAAATGTATTTGGTTGTCATTCTGGTTTTCTCCTGTGATTAAAAACAAATCCCGTGCGATGATTCATCGTCACGGGATTACAGTTTACCATAGTTCACCCACTTTTGGGAATACGAAATCCTAATTATGTTATACTAAACGATTGCCGTGCAACCTGTAATTACTTCTACAACATTCTTAATCGTCGGACTGGGTAATCCAGGCCGCGAGTATCGGGAAAACCGCCACAATGTTGGCTTCATGGTCATCGACCGTCTTGCAGTGAGACTGGGCGTATCTTTTACGCGAGTAGAGATGAAATCGTTGGTCACCAAAGCCGAACACGACCGCGCGCGGCTCGTGTTGGCCAAGCCTCAAACCTTTATGAATCTTTCCGGGAACGCCACGCGGTCTTTATTACGCTATTACAAAGTCCCGCTGGAAAACCTGATCATCGCCTACGATGACGTAGATCTTCCCTTGGGAGTGTTACGGATTCGACCAGATGGGGGATCGGCAGGGCAGAAGGGTGTCGGATCGATCATCGAACAGCTCGGCACACAACAATTTCCTCGATTACGGGTGGGAATCGGCCGTCCACCAGGACGGATGGAGGCTGCAGATTACGTCCTGCAAGATTTCTCGCGCCAGGAGGCCGAGCTGCTGGCGACAACTTTGGATAGAGCGGTAGAAGCTGTGCTGACCTTTGTCGCTCAAGGATTGAACACAGCGATGAATCTCCATAATGGATAGATCCCTCGAACAAGTTCTCAATCAAATCGTTTTGTCTTCTCCTGAATTGATCGAGACAATCCGAACCGGAAAGCCGCCTGCTCACTTAGGATTACGGCGGGCTGCGCGCCCGCCGGTGACGGCTGCGCTTCAATTCGCATTAGACCA
The DNA here is from genome assembly GCA_041912175.1 of Anaerolineales bacterium. GTDB lineage: Bacteria > Chloroflexota > Anaerolineae > Anaerolineales > UBA4823 > CAZAGA01. The sequence goes on from JAYRNN010000115.1 coordinate 6,186, forward strand.
GCCGCTATTACTCATCACCGATCGCGCCGATCACACCCTGATGTTGGCTGAGGAATTAGAACTCTGGGCGCCCGATAGGACGCGCCTGATCTTTCCAGAACCTACCCCGCTTTTTTATGAAAATGCTACCTGGGGGGAAAACACTCGCCGGGAAAGACTTCTGACATTGACGACTCTGGCTGCATCCCAAATTCCAGGCGTGTCTTCCCTTACATTGCCGACCATCATTATTGCCTCTGCACGCGCGTTAATGACTCGTACGATTCCACGGCGAGATTTCTTAAAAGCCACCCGCAGCCTGAAACGCGGTCAGACGATCGCGCTAAATGACCTTGTGCGCAATTGGGTCACGCTTGGATACGAACATGTAAACACGGTGATTTCGCCCGGTCAATTCGCCCGGCGAGGCGGGATTCTCGACCTCTGGCCGCATGCAGAACCTTACCCAATCAGAATTGAATTCTTTGGCGATGAAATCGAAACCCTGCGCTTTTTTGACCCGGCAACCCAGCGCACGCTCCATGTTAACGCTTCCAACGATTCTGTCTCCAACGGCAGGGTATTGATCACACCTGCTCGCGAGTATCTTATCCCGTCACAATCGGACCAAGCAATCGAAAATATTCCCAGCCAGCAAAGTCAGCGGGAACCACAGGCGGAATTTTCGGAGTTTCACATCCCATTGCTGCATGTACAACCTGCCAGCCTGCTAGATTACCTGCCGAAGAACGCCATCGTTCTGGTGGACGATTTACAGACATTGGAAGATTCGGTTCTAGAGATCGAGGAGCAGGCGGTGCAACTCCGCAAAGACAGTATCCTCCAACAAACATTACCTGCCGATTTTCCGATTCCTTATCTCACCTGGGCAGAGCTTCTAGACTCCTTTGCCCGACACATTTTATTGGATTTAGGCCCTTCTGGTGGCGCCGAATCTGAGCCAGAAGAAATTTTTCCGATTCAGAACCCGAGCAGCCTGGCTGAAAGATTTATACCTGGCCAGCGATTTGGCGGCCGCCTGAAACCCGCAATGAACTATCTCATTGATCGTTATCACTTTGGCGAGCAGCTTGTGGTAGTTTCACGCCAGGCTGCAAGGCTTAAAGAACTTTGGGCTGAAGACAACGTGGATCCAATCGGCGCGCCGGAGCAGACCCTTATCCCTCCAATTATGATCGAGGGAAGTTTAAGCGAAGGCTGGATTTTCCAATCCGCTCAGGGAGTGGTTGTGAACCTGCTTACGGATGGGGAAATCTTTGGTTGGCGGCGTCCCAAACCTCGCTTCCGGCGCAGTGAACGCTACGCGCTGGCAGCCGAAGACCCAGAGGCCAAATCCAGCGACTTGAACATCGGCGATTATGTGGTGCATGTAGATCACGGGATCGGCCGTTTTACAGGGCTGGTGCGACGTACAGTGGACAACCTGGAACGCGAATATCTAAGCGTCGAATACGCTGATGAGGCTCAATTATTCGTGCCGGTGCACCAGGTCGATCGCCTGGCGCGTTATATTTCATCAGACAACCGGACGCCTACATTAAGCCGCCTGGGCAGCGCCGAGTGGAAGAATGTCAAATCCCATGTTAAAGAGGCCGTTCAGGATGTTGCAGAAGACCTTCTAGAGTTGTATGCAAAGCGCAGCATTATAGAGGGTTACCGTTTTGGGTCTGACAACGCCTGGCAACAAGAGTTGGAAGCCAGTTTTGCTTATATTGAAACCGACGATCAGATGCGTGTGTTGGCAGAAGTAAAACGCGATATGGAAAGCCCGCGTCCGATGGACCGCTTGATTTGCGGCGATGTAGGGTATGGAAAGACCGAAGTCGCCCTACGGGCGGCTTTCAAGGCAGTCAATGATGGCAGACAGGTAGCAGTGTTAGTGCCTACAACTGTGCTTGCTCAGCAGCATTATCACACCTTCCAGGATCGATTAGCAGCGTTCCCAGTGGTGGTCGAGATGCTCTCTCGCTTTCGTACACCACAGCAGCAGCGCGAGATTCTTGAAGGCTTGATAGACGGCAAGGTTGATATCTTGATCGGTACACATCGCTTGCTCTCATCTGATGTGATCTTTAAAGATCTTGGGCTGCTGATCATCGACGAAGAACAGCGTTTTGGGGTAACCCATAAGGAAGCCCTCAAAAAACTGCGCACCGAAGTAGATGTTTTAACTTTGACCGCAACCCCGATCCCACGTACCTTATATATGGCGCTAAGCGGCGTGCGCGACATTTCAACAATCAACACACCGCCCGAAGAACGTCTGCCGATCTTAACCCACGTCGGCCCATATTCCTCAACGCTAGTCCGCCAAGCAGTGGTGCGTGAAATGGAACGCGGCGGGCAAGTATTCTTTGTCCATAACCGGGTGCAGACGATTGGGGCGATGCGCCAAGCGCTAGAAAAAATTGTTCCTGAGGCGCGCATCACGATAGCCCATGGTCAAATGCCGGAGCATGAACTCTCACAACGTATGGATGCCTTTTCGAACGGGGATGTCGATATTTTGCTCAGCACATCCATTATCGAATCGGGCCTGGATATACCCAATGCCAATACGCTGATTGTAGATCGAGCAGATACATTCGGTCTGGCGCAACTTTACCAATTGCGTGGGCGTGTCGGCCGTGGCGCTCAACGGGCTTACGCGTACTTCTTTCGACATAAACGCAAACCTCCCACCGAAGATGGCCGGCAACGCCTGGATACGATCGCAGAAAATACCCAGCTTGGAGCAGGCTTTTCAATTGCGATGCGCGATCTTGAAATTAGAGGCACGGGGGATATCCTAGGCACCCGCCAACATGGAAATATCGCCGCAGTCGGTTTTCATCTTTACACCCGCCTGTTAAGCGAAGCCGTGAGGCGTTTACGAACAGATCGAGGAATGCCGATAACTTCTGAACTGACCGCGCTGAACGTACAACTACCATCCATAAACGTTGAGTTGCCTCTACCCACTAGCATACCGGCCGATTATGTCGCCGATAAAACCATTCGCCTGGGATTATACAGACGTATCGCAGACTTACGAGAACAAAGCGAAGTGAACGCTTTGCTGGACGAATTTACAGATCGTTTTGGCTCTCCTCCTGAAATGGTGCAGAATTTACTCTTCCAGGCGCGGATTCGTCTGATGGCTGAAAAAGTTGGACTAGCCTCTATATCTGCGGAAGCCAACCAGATTGCGCTGCGATACCCTGAAGAGATGATGCCCGAAAAATTACCAAATCTGGGCCCGATTGCGCGTGCGGGCAAAGTTGCGATTTGGATACCTTATATGAACGTTCCCGATTGGCCAGATCAGCTAATCGAAGTTTTAACCAGACTCATAGGCGCCTAGAATAATCAATAACCGGGTCGTTAACAAACCGATGACACTTTTCCCACAAGGCATCCCTTTTTCCAAGCGCTTCTTTGACTTATTCTTTACCTGCTTGGGTATGCTGATCCTATCGCCGGTCTGGTTGCTGATCGCCGGGCTAGTTTGGATAGTCTATGGCCGGCCATTGTTTTTTCGCCAGCAACGTCCTGGCTATCAAGGGCGACCTTTTTATATTATTAAATTCCGAACCATGACAGATGCACGCGATAGCCTGGGTAACCTGCTGCCAGATTCCGAGCGCCTGACTCGTCTTGGCAGGGTTTTACGCTCCCTGAGCCTGGATGAGCTGCCCGAATTTTTTAACATTATTCGAGGAGAAATGAGCCTGGTTGGGCCGCGACCGCTCTTGATGCAATATCTCGCTCGCTATACCCTTGAACAGGCCCGCCGGCACAACGTATTGCCCGGCTTGACCGGTTGGGCGCAGATCAATGGCCGTAACACACTGACCTGGGAGGACAAATTTCGCATGGATATTTGGTATGTTGATCATTGGTCTTTCTGGTTGGATATTAAAATTTTAATCTTATCGTTTTGGAAAGTAATCAAACGAGAAGGAATCAACCAGCCTGGTTTTGCCACCTCCAAAGAATTTATGGGCAGCAATGTTGGATCCAACCAAACATCTGATAGCGATGATTCATGAGCGTGTACCTGGGAGAACTGGCAGCCTTAGCCACTTCAATCCTGTACTCAGGATCTTCAACAGTTAATACCCTGGCAGGTCGCCAGGTCGGGTCACGGGTGCTCAACCGGATGCGCCTGGCATTGGCTATCTTCTGGCTGCTATTGGCTCATGCACTACTAAAAATTCCACTGCCAATCTATGCTGGATCGCAGCGTTTGTTCTGGTTATCTGTCTCCGGCATTATTGGTTTGGCGATTGGGGATGCGTTCCTGTTTCAAGCGTTTATTTCGATCGGCCCGCGGCTTTCAATGCTCTTAATGGCCCTGGCGCCTCCGCTGGCTGCCATCCTGGCATGGGCGTTCTTGGATGAAATCCTGTCGGTGGGACAATGGATTGGAATGGGAATAACCCTGATCGGGATCAGTTGGGTAATCTTGGACAAGAATGGGCATTTTGGCGGGAATCATGCACCCAAAAAACAATATATCCTTGGGGTTTTATTGGGTTTAGGGGCGGCAGTAGGCCAGGCGTTAGGTCAGGTCACAGCCAAACGCGGTCTGTATGGCGATTTTTCAGCAGTATCAGGCTCCTTAATCCGCATGCTTGCTGCAGGGATTGTCTTATGGGGAATCACTTTCGCGCGCAGACAGCTTAAGCAAACCATAAAGCCAATGGTTGACCAACCCAAAGCGGCCTGGCTAATCGTTCTAGGTTCTTTCTTGGGTCCTTTTCTGGGGGTGACATTTTCCCTTTTTGCTCTCCAGCACGCTACAGTAGGCGTGGCCAGCACCCTGGCTTCATTGTCTCCAGTCGTGCTGTTGCCAGTAGGATATTTCTTTTTCAAAGAGCGATTCGGTTGGCCTTCAATCATCGGAACTCTGCTCGCCATGCTTGGGGTAAGCTTATTTTTCTTGGTCTGAGGAGCACAAACAATCCTGCGGGATATGCTATACTTTGCCCTACAAACGAATCGAGCGATCATTTTGTCAGCAAACACGTCCTCACTTGAAATTCAACTTTATGGATTAATGTATAAAATCCGCCGCTTCGAGGAAACTGTTCTGGATAATTTCCCTAAAGGCGTTTTCTTCGGCACCACGCACACCTACATCGGTCAGGAAGCTAATGCAGTGGGTGTCCTTCACGATTTACAGACTCAAGATATCGTTTTCAGCAATCATCGCTGCCATGGTCACTTCCTGGCTTATGGAGGGAATCTGCGCGCCCTTTTCGGCGAGTTAATGGGAAAGGCCAGCGGTGTATGTGGTGGGCGCGGCGGTTCGCAGCACTTGCAGTGGCGAAATTTTTATTCCAATGGAGTACAGGGAGGGATTGTGCCCGTTGCGACCGGCATGGCCGTGGCTGAAAAAATCAAGAATAGCGACGCCTTGAGTATCGCGTTCTTAGGAGACGGCACTCTTGGCGAGGGCGTTATTTATGAAGCATTTAACCTGGCGGTCCTTTGGCATGCTCCAATATTGTACGTCGTGGAAAACAATCGCATCGCCCAAACCACACCAAGTCAAGCTGCCCTTGCAGGTGACATTTTTGGGCGATTTTCCGCATTCGGTATCCCAGGCTGCACGCTAGATACCAGTGATGTGGTCGAAATCTCTCAGGTCGCCGGTCAGTTGTTCTCTGAGATACGTAGCCAGGGCGGTCCGCATGTCCTGATTTTGAACACGTTTCGCTTTGGGCCCCATTCAAAAGGCGATGACACCCGCCCTGCACAGGTGATCGAGCAAATGCGAGCGATGCATGATCCGCTTACCATCCTGGCCGCACGCCTTAATACCGCTGAACGAACGGCGGTTGAGACTCAGATTGATTTCGAAGTCCAACAAGCCTATCAGGCTGCTCTGAGCGATCCACTGGCTGCCCCAGATGATATTTTCCCGGGGGGTTAATATGCCCAAGAAACGTCTGACTGTTCTCGATTCGCTCAACACAGGTCTGCATAAGGCGCTGTCGGCTGATCGGCGCGTGATTTTACTGGGTGAAGATATCCTCGATCCCTATGGCGGCGCTTTCAAAGCAACCCGCGGGCTTTCATCCGAATTCCCGGACCGCGTTTGGGCCACGCCAATCTCTGAGGCGGGTATGGTTGGGATCGCTGCCGGAATGGCCATGCGCGGTTTCCTCCCCGTGGTCGAGATCATGTTTGGGGATTTCCTTACTTTAGCAGCCGACCAAATTGTTAACCACATCGCCAAGTTCCATTGGATGTACTCCGGTGGAAAAACACCCTCAGAACAAGTTTTTACACCGCTAGTAATTCGCACACCCATGGGTGGACGACGCGGCTATGGACCAACTCACAGCCAAACCATAGAAAAACTCTTTTTGGGTGTTCCTGGTCTCCGTGTGGTTGCTCCTAATAATCTCGCACCGGACGCACTGGGTATTCCAGGTGATCTATTGTTCCAAGTCATTGTGCTCGATCCCGATCCGGTTTTATTCATTGAAAATAAACTGCTTTATCTGCTGCCAGTTCAGACCGATGAGATGTTGGCCGAATGGCATATCGTCAACTACATTCCAATCTCCCCACTGCACGACCCGCAAAATCGCCATCCTTCAAATGGAACCAACCAAAACCAGCAACCGGTTTATCCAACTCATATTTTGACTTTACGAGATGCTCCGCCCGCTCAAATAACATTAACTGCGTATGGGTACATGACAGAGCTGGTGCGGCAAGCCGCGCTTCATCTGGCATATGAATTCGAGATATTTACAGAGATCGTTATTCCCACGCAATTAGCCCCATTCGATCTGGCGCCTTTATATACATCCGTACGGAAGACCCGACGACTACTGGCGATCGAGGAAGGAAATTTGACCCTGGGCTGGGGCGCTGAAATCTTAGCGCGCACGACTGAGCACCTCGGAAGCGTGATCCGTTCTGCCCAACGACTGGCAGCCAAGGACCATCCTGTGCCGGCCAGTGGACCGCTGGAACATGCTGCTCTGCCTGGAATTAACCAGATTATTGAAAAATGCCTGGAAATTATCCGGCCTGGTTGAAGTATATTCATCTATTCGTAGAATTAAAGCTGACCTAATATGAAAGAATTATTGTTCCCACTTTTAACTGTCAATGAACCCGAGGCGCTGTTAATTCGTCTGCAAGTTGCGGAAAATCAGTCTGTTCGAAAGGGCGACCCGCTTTACACATTGGAGACAACCAAATCCACAACGGAAGTCATTGCTGATTCCGATGGTATTATCGTCGAGTTAGGCGTTCAGGAAGGCCAAACAATACAGGCAGGTAAACGATTTGCTTGCCTGGCAGAATCTGCTGAGGAAGCCCAACAGGCCAATCTTGCCAGGCCGGTGAACGATTCGATCCGAGATGAAGCGGACCGCCAACCCACTCCCACCGCAGAGGTCGAAATTCCAAGCGGTCTACGCATCACAAAACCCGCCTTGAATCTTGCCCGGCAATATCGTATAGACCTTGATCAGCTACCTCAAAATGCGATTGTTACTGAACACATGATCCGCAATTTATTGGAAGAAAAACCCGATCAAATCGATTATAGCCCCCCAGAAGGGGTATTTGACCCGATGGCGCTTGTGGTTTATGGCGGCGGTGGACATGGAAAATCGGTAATCGAACTGGCGCGTTCCTTAGGTTCTTATACGATAGTCGGTGTAATTGACGACGGCATTCCAGCCGGTGGAACGATTCTTGGAGTACCCATCCTGGGCGGTCAGGAGATTTTAAGTGAGATTTCCCTTCAAGGCGTACGTCTGGCCGTTAACGCGGTGGGAGGTATCGGCAACAGCGCCATACGCGTGCAGGTCTTCAAGCGCCTGGCTCAGGCTGGTTTCGGTTGCCCGGCCATGGTCCATCCGACCGCATTCGTAGAACCAAGTGCACACCTGTCTGCAGGAGTGCAAATCTTCCCGCACGCCTATATCGGCAGCGAATCCAAAATCGGGTTTGGCAGTATTATCAACACGGGCGCGATTGTTTCCCACGATTGTGAATTAGGACATTTTGTAAACATTTCGCCTGGGGCAATATTAGCAGGCGAAGTCCAGGTCGGCAAAGGCGCCCTGATCGGCATGGGCGCCACGATTAATCTGCGCACAAAAATCGGCGATAGAGCGCGTATTGGCAACAATGCAACGGTGAAAAGCGACGTACCTGCGTCCGGGATTGTCCGCGCCGGAAGGATTTGGCCAGAATGAATGTAAAGTTACGAATTCCAATGTCTTCACCTGACCTGACAGACGCCGAACGTGAGGCGGTTGCAGCGGTACTACGTACGCCCAACCTAAGTATGGGTGAAGAAATCAGGGGCTTCGAAGAATCCTTCCGGCGGTTCAGTAGATGTAAGTATGCGATCGGGGTTAATTCTGGTACGGCGGGTTTACATCTGTGTGTCCGGGCTGCAGGCATTGGATCCGGAGACCTGGTGATCACCACCCCATTTTCATTTATCGCCTCGACGAACGTAATTTTATTTGAAAAGGCCATCCCGGTATTTGTGGACGTGGATCCGCTCACCGGAAATATTGATCCAGCCCAGGTACGGCAGGCAATCCAGGACTTGGCTGTTGGCGGAAAACCCACCCGGCGCTGGCTTCCACGCATTGGCGCAGACGATCAACAGATTACACCACGCTCCGATCAAGAGCGATTGAAAGCCATTTTACCGGTGGATGTTTTTGGTCAACCTGCTGAGATGGATGAAATCATGAAAATAGGGCGCGAATATAACTTGAGGGTTATCGAGGATTCGTGCGAAGCTCTCGGCGCTGAATATAATGGCCGCAAAGCAGGAACGCTAGGCGATTATGGTGTTTACGCCTTTTACCCCAACAAGCAGATTACCTCTGGTGAAGGCGCAATTATCGTAACAAACCACGAACCAGCGGCCGTGTTCATGCAAGCATTGCGAAACCAGGGTCGTGCGCCAGGAGATACATGGCTGCAACACACCTACTTAGGTTACAACTACCGGCTGGACGAGATGAGCGCTGCTTTGGGACGTGTTCAGATAAGTCGTTTGGATGAAATCATGAACAAGCGCGACCGGGTGGCCGGATGGTATGACCAGCGTCTGGCCGAAATACCGGGCGTAGAACAACCTCATATCGTCGCCAGCACCACCCGTATAAGCTGGTTCGTCTACGTGATCCGGCTCATGCCTGAGATCAATCGAGACCGCCTTGTCGAAGATCTAGAAAAAGAGGGAATTCCGGCCCGACCCTACTTCTCGCCCATTCATCTCCAGCCATATATGATCCAAAAGTTTGCCTACCAGCCAAGGGATTACCCAAACACGGAAGATTTAGGACAGCGCAGCCTGGCGCTGCCTTTCTCAGGTGTAATGAGCGAGGCGCAAGTTGATCAGGTTTGCAGATCGCTGCGTTCGATCCTGGCCGATAGAACTTAACCAGCAGGTTCTCTATTTCTCGTTGTCGGTTTTGCCAGAATTTGAAGGAAATACTAGTTCCTCGCGCCCGGCCAGCTTATCCTGAATGCGTTCAACAACGGTATCCAGGTGTTTGGGCTTGTGGACAAAATCTAAATCATCCGTCCGGATCGTGAGCACCGGACATATGTCAAAAGTCGCCATCCAATCCTCATAAAAAGCATCCAACAATTCGAGGTAGTCCGTACTGATCCCAGTCTCAATAGAACGGGCACGCTTTTGAATGCGATCCATCAATACCGGCACCGGCGCTTTGAGGTAGATCAATAAATCAGGCGCGGGCAGGCGTGAAACGACCAGGTCAAACACGCGCCGGTAAGACAGGTAGTCCCGGTCACTCAGGTTGCCCATCTGGTGCAAGGCGCGAACAAAGATATAGGCATCTTCGTAAATGCTGCGGTCGCAAATCGCGGATTGGGCCATATTGGCCAGATCCAAATGCTGCTGGGCGCGATGCCCCAGGAAGAAAACCTGCAGGTGAAAGGACCACAAATGCATATCAGAATAGAAATCGGCCAGATACGGATTATCCGCCACCGACTCAAAAGCGGTATACCAGCCAAGCCGCGCCCCGATCCGTTCTGCTAGAGATGTCTTGCCGCTGCCGATATTACCGGCGAGCAGGATTAACCTTTTTGTCATAGTTGATCTCTTCGATAATTAGTCGCTCAGGCAATTCGGTGATTCGGCCATCCAGAGACTGGAGTATCCGATCCTTGTTCCAAATCATTATTCTGTGGAATCGGTGTATGGGAGGATAGGCAAATCGTTTCTGCATTCTTTCGGTACGCCAACTTGATACCCGCTTGGTCGATCTGCTAATAAATCGTACACGACAAAGGTGGGCGGTACATCTTTTCCATCTAATGGGCTGTACCCCAGGATGGTGCCAGGGTTAATCATCAGTGTTTTGCCGAACCGCTCCACCTGATAACGGTGATTATGGCCAAAGCAAACCAAATCATGCAAACCAGAACGAGCAATTTCCAGACCAATATTGTCATAATGGTTGGCAGCGACTTTTTTCCCACCCCATTGGGTTACGAACATTTCACCTTCTACATGGAAGTGAGGAAAGCGACTGGCATTCTTCGTGATCCGGAATAGATCGCCATCATTGTTGCCCAGCACCAGATGAATTGGTTTTGAGAAACCCTCGGCCAGGATTGGCACAATAAATGGTGAGCATAAGTCGCCACAGCAGATCATGAGATCAGCATCTTGCACAACCGCCAGAGCCGGACGTAAGTTCCAAATGTTATCGTGGATATCAGAAAGAATCGCTACTTTCATTTATCAGCACTCGCTATAACCGCAAGCATAGCACTTGCGACAACCTTCTTCATTGACCACGGCTGCCTGGCCACATTCCGGGCAAAGGTCTCCAACTTTGAGGGGATGCTGCTCAATAGCATGCGCGCTTTCACTGCGATGATTGAAACCGTTCCCTCTATTATAACCACTAGAGATTTGCTCATCTGACTCTTCTTCTCTTGCGTGGCCATGATGGCTCGTCTCAAGGTATTCTGCCAATACTTGCGACACGCCATCGGGAAGTGAGCGCACCCGGTTCGGGCCAAAACCCAGCGAACGCCCGCCGCCAATTCCGGAAAGCTGTCGCCAGACTTCTTTTAGCCGTTCGCGCGGTTCAACTGGGGAAGCCAGGCGTAAGATATAAGAAATCAGACGACCAATGGCCTCAGAAACAGCCGCAGTATCCGAGCCCGCCTTCGAGGAGTTGATAAAAACTTCAAAAGGCTGTTCGCCTCCGTTTTCGTTGATTGTAATGAAAGCTTTCCCCAATGGTGTGCTGACATTATAGGTAAAACCGCGTAAGCTGCGTGGGCGCGGTTTCTTCTTTTCATACCACATGGTCAGTTGATCCGCGCCTGGTTTCGGAGCATCCTCCGGGGTCATCAATACAGGAGTCTCTTTCTGTCTGGCGGTAGCTTTTGTCTCTAAGACTACTTTCTGGCGTGAACCGGTAATGTAAACCGTAATGCCTTTACAGCCTAGATTCCAGGCATGGTGGTAAGCAGTCGCTACATCCTGCTCGGTGGCGGTTTCCGGGAAATTAACCGTCTTGGACAAAGAATTATCCACGAAGGCTTGCAGGGCTGCCTGCATCCGTACATGTTCCTCGGCTGTGATATCCTGGGATACAACAAACACATTTTGCACGCTTTCAGGCACCTCACTGAGCCCCTGGCAAGAGCCAAGCTCCATGACATGTTCTACGATCTTCTCGCGGCTGGTTTCATCAATCCCCGCCTTCTTGAGAGCTGTTTCGAACAATGGACTGGCATACGTGAGCTGCAGGTCTTTTCCATTGTCGTTGACATGACGAATGTACGCCAGGGCAAATACTGGCTCACAGCCATAACCTTCACATCCGGCCACGGTAGCAATCGTTCCTGTCGGAGCAACCGTGGTTTGTGCAGCGTTTCGAATGCCGTGGCGGCGGATCCCACTTAAGATCGAATCCCATTCAAGAGCTGGACGGCCAAAATCATGTTGATAGGGTTGCAGAGGAACAGGCGGCTGCCATTTTAAACCGTTCGCATCGTAGATACTGCCCGAAATTGCAGAGAAAGCTCCCCGCTTTTCAGCCAGCGCCACACTGGTTTTCATCGCATGATAACGCACGAATTCCATTACTTGCGCGGCCAATTCTTGACCTTCTTCGGAGCCATAACGGATGCCAACATGGAACATCAAATCACCCAATCCCATGATTCCCAAGCCAATCCGTCTAGCGCGATGCGCTGCCTGGCTCAATTGGGGGACAGAAGGGACATAAGCATTGGCTTCGACCACGTCATCCAGGAAGTACGTTGAAACTTCTACGCTCTGGCGAAGTTTTTCCCAATCGACGATACCCCTATCCGTATCCGTCGAATCATCCTGGCTCACCCCGGCAATCCCCAGATGCTGCGCCAGGTTTACCGAGCCCAGGCAACAATTTTCGTAGGGGCCTAACCACTGCTCGCCGCACGGATTTGTAGCTTCCAATTGATACAGATGCGGGACAGGATTCGAGCGGTTGGCGGCATCCAAGAAAAGTACACCGGGCTCACCATTATGATGCGCCTGGTTAACGATCTTCGCAAACAAATCTCGCGCCCGCACCGTTTTATGAACCCGAATCGGTATTCCAGCCGCCTCAGCTTGCTCCAGAGCACCTCGAAAACCGTGAAATTCCGGCGAGTTTACATCCGGGAAACGAAGGTCCCAATCATCGTCATTTTGGACCGCCTCCATGAAATCATCGGTGATACCAACAGAAATATTAAAGTTAGTGATTGCATTTTCGTCTGTTTTACAGGTGATAAACTCTTCGATGTCCGGATGGTCCACTCGTAAAACAGCCATATTTGCGCCACGACGAGTGCCACCCTGGGCGATCTCGCCAAAAGCTTTATCATACACTCGTAAGAAACCAATCGGACCGGTTGCCTGGCCAGCAGAGGATTTGACCAGCGAACCCTTCGGACGCAGACTGGAGAAAGCAAAACCGTTCCCTCCACCTGTTTGTTGAATGAGCGCTGCGTCGCGCAGGGTCTGAAAAATACCGGCCGGATCACGCCCCATATCATCACTGATCGGCAATACAAAACATGCCGCTAATTGCCCCAAGGGCGTGCCCGCGCCGGTAAATGTAGGAGAATTCGGGAAGAACCGTTTCGTTGCCAATAAGTTGTAAAACTGGCGTGCGCGCTGAAAAATATCCTCATCCCAGGCAGTCTCACAAGCCGCTATATGATAAGCTACCCGCCAAAACATACCTTCGACAGTTTCGACCGGCCCTCCATCTTTACCTCGACGTACATATCGTCGAACCAATACCTGCCGGGCGTTTTCGGTTAATTCCACTTTTCCTAGATCATCGGGTAAGGGTGGAGTTGGCAATAAACCATCCTTGACGATTTGCGTGTTAAATTCTTGCAACATAAAAGCAGCTCCTATAACCGATCAATGATTTGGATACCTCGTTAAGACCCATCCTTCTTCAATTGGTGAGGACGAGGGAGAATATATAAGTTATTAAACTCACCGCGATACAACATCAGCGGTATGTAAATGTATGACAGTTATCCCTCTAATAGTCTATCGATTTCGCCGCGAATAGCCTTCAGATCATCCAACCCAAGATAAACGATGGCATAGCGAATATAGGC
>JAYRNN010000116.1:0-17962 GCA_041912175.1 Anaerolineales bacterium
CCTGGGCGAGTTCGATTGACGAAGCTTTGACGTTCGAATTGTATACGTGAACGCTGGCGCCGCTGTCATTCACCCGTCCCTGCAGGTCGATGAAACCGGTATAGTTCGCCGCGCCATGGATGATGATTTTGCCGTCATCGCTGTCGGTGATATCCCGCCCGGGAATGCTGGGCGCGCCATAGCCGGCGTTGTTGATCCAGATTTTGGCGCCGCCCACCGCGCCGGCGCTGGTATCGGCGGCGAGGTGCGAGATATCGAAATAGGTATCCCACGGGCCGTTCCCCGGCAGGCTGGCGACGTTGGTGGTAAACGTCAGGGTCGCCACCGTCGCCCCGGCAGCGGTCAGCTCAGCATCCGGATAGATGAGGTTGCAGCGATAGGCCAGGCTGCCCGACGGGCCGCTCAGGGCGGTGCACTTTCCATCCCACGGGCTGGCAAAAGCCGGCAGGCCGACCAGGGTTAAGCGGTTGGGATCATAGCTGATCAAGAAGCTCATCCCGTACAACCGTTGGGCGTCTACCTTGAACTTGACCGTAAACGTCTGGCCTTCGGTGACGTCGCGCAGGCTGGCGTTTGCATCCGGATCGACATCGATATAAGGCTCGATATAGGTCCAGGGGACGGCGTCGACCGGGCCGCTGGTATCCGTTCCGGCGACCGGGCCGGCATATTTCCCCCACGAGTTATATTCAGCCTTCAAGGAATTGGCGCTGGCGTTGAGGACGCCCGGGCCGCCGTTTTCCTTGAACAGGTTGCCTTCAATGGTCAGAACACCGTTGATCGACACGCCCGAATCGACAAGCAGTCCGGCGGTAGTGTTATCGTGGAACCAGTTGCTGACGATTTTAAAGGAAGTGACGCTTCCCATAAGCTCGACTGCGCTTGCCCAGCGTTTGACTTCCGTTTCGGTCAGGACAAAGTTGCCGGCCCCAGGGTGGACGCGGATCGCCGGGCTGGCGTTGTTGGCGCTGCCCGTCCAACCATCCAGGACGCCCGGCCCTTGCAGGGTGACATCGTCGGCGGTGATTTCGAAGGCCGGAGAGCCGCCGGTGAAGGTGCGCCCGCTCAAGTTGACCGTGATGCCGGGCTTATTTATCGTCGTCGTCCCGCCAAACGGCCCGGCAGTGATCGGGATGATGGTATGGCCGGGCAAGGTATCCGGGTCGTCGACTGCTTGCTGGAGCAGGACAAACTCTTCCAGGGTGGTGGTGTTGCGGAAATGGCCGCCCAGCGGGCTGCCGCCGCAAGCATCCAACCAGGGGAGCATGGCGACCGGATCCGAAACCGGATCGCCGGTCCCGGCGGGGTTATGCACTGCGTTATACGGCCCCATGGCGCTGCCCCACCAGTTATTGGCCGCGTCGACCGCGGGGGCCGTGCTGTACAGGCCAAAGGTTGTATTGGCGGAGATGCAGTTGTTATGAGCCGTCACCGTGCTGGTATCGCCGGCGTCGTAGCCGACCGTGATGGCATAACTGTTATTGCTCAGCGTGTTGCCGGTGATGGCGGCTGTGGTGCCGGCGCCGTAATAGGTGGTCACCAGGATACCTGCCGAGGTCGAGCCGTCAGAGCTGGCCACGCCCTGGTTGTTGGAGATGGTATTGC
Source organism: Anaerolineales bacterium (assembly GCA_041912175.1). Lineage (GTDB taxonomy): Bacteria > Chloroflexota > Anaerolineae > Anaerolineales > UBA4823 > CAZAGA01. The sequence goes on from JAYRNN010000116.1 coordinate 1,606, forward strand.
CGGTGATGGTCGCCGCCGCCCCGCCGCCCAGCTCGACGGCATAGTCGAGCCAGTCGCCGGGACCTTTGCCGGTGAAGGTGTTGCCGCTGACGATCGAGGCGGTCGAGTCCGTTCCATAGGCGATCACCCCGATGCGGCCGATGTTGCTGAAACTGCTGTTGCTGACCGTCATATTGCCAAACAGCACCACGCCGACCCCGTTATATCCCGGGTAGCTGATATTCTGGAAATTCACATCGGTCACAACGCCGCTGCCATAAGAACGGAGCGCCTGCATGATGTTTTTGCCGGCGCCATCCAGGCTGACCTTGGAAAGGTTGAAGGTTTTGCCGCTGTTGACCAGGAACCAGCCGCGCGCGTCTCCGGAGCTGCCCGTATCGGCAGAAGGAACCAGGATTGTGCTGGTCTTTCCGGCGCCGATCAGGGTGATGTCCCTGGCGATCGCCGCCTGGGGTCCTTCGATAAAGGTTCCCGCGGAGACGTTCACGGTCGCCCCGCTATCCGAGAAATCGATCGCGGTTTTGACGCTGGGGAAGTAAGCCGTGCTGCTCGGGTAACCGGTAGGCTTATCGGTTTTGGCGTATTTGGCCAGGCTGGTTTCATTCACCGTCGCCAGGTTGCCCACGTTCATGACGTACAGCCCGGCGCCGCTGAAGCTTGCGGCGGGCTCATCGAAGCTCGTGGCGCTGGCGTAAAGAACTGCCCCGGCAAACGTGGCGGCGTAGCTGTTGCCCTGGACCAAACCGCCGCTGTCCAAGACGGGGTCGCCATCGTCGATAATCGCCACCGCCGTGCCATATTCCGCCTGCGAAGCCGAGGCATCGTAGCCGGATTGGATATTCTGGAAGACGTTGCCGGCGACGGCTGCCCCGCCGCCGCCCGCGCCGCCGGCCAGGCTGTACAGCCAGACCCCGGCGCCGGCCGATGTGTCGCTGCCCGCAACGACACCGCCCAGGTCATAGATTTTATTACCCTGGATCGAGATGTCGCTCAGCGTGCGCCGGGTTCCGCCGACGTCTTCGCCGAGGCTGGAAACGCCATAGCTGGTGACGTAAGCCGTGCTGAACGGGTTGGGCAGGGCCATGCCGTGGATGAAGTTGTTCAGCAGGTCGATCGTCGCCAGGTTGCCCGAGGCGTTGGTCGCGTAGAGGGAGACGCCCGCATAGGTGGCGCTGTCGCCGCGGATATCGCAGCCATCCACCTTCACATGACTGGCGCTGATCGAGATGGCCTTCTGCGCGCCGGCCGCGTCGATGATCGTCTCGGCGGCTGAGCCAGGCGTCCGCCCGCTTACCGGAACGCCAGCCTGGGCGCACAGCAGGTTCAGACCGGACGTGATGATGACGGTCTCGGGATACGTACCGGCGGCGACATAAATCGCGCCGCCGGCGGGCATTGCCGTGACGGCCGCCTGGATGGTGTTGTATGAGGCGCCGGGGTGGCCGCAGTCGCCGCTCGGGCAGACCCAAAGCTCGAGCGGATACGCCGCGCCGACTCCCCAGGCCGCTTCGGCGGTAATTTCATTATTTTCGCCGCTGCCGGTGTAGTTTTCCCAGCCGCCGCTGGCCAACTGCACGCCGAGCATGTAATCGGCTGCGCCATGGATGTTGCTCAAGTACAGGGCGCGATTGACTTCATTCAGGGCCAGGATGGCATAGGCGGTTTCCTGGATGGTCTCATTGCCATCGTTGGGGATGACGTAGTTCGAATTCCAGGTGAAACCAGCGTTGTCGATCTGGTAGCCGGCCAGGATCGCGGCCAGGTCGGCGGTGCTGCCGGCGGCGGCGTGCTCGCCGGCCGTCGGGTCAAAATCGGCGTGATCGAAAGCCAGGCCGTAAACCGCGCCGGCCAACCCGACCACATCGTAATCCAGATCGCCGTCCAGTTCGTTGATCTCATTGGCGACGCCATCGGCCCACGGATCTCGCTCGGCGGCGCCGCATGCCGCGGCGCCGACCCAGGCTATGCCGAGGTCCCAGGCCGCCAGGTTCGGGATGCCCTGGGAAGCACGGTTGGCGCGGATCAGGTTCACATAGCCATCTGTGTCGTACAGCGTGCCGGCGCCGTTCCGGTTATAGGTCCCGGCGGTCAGCGGGCTGTAAAAATTTGTTTTAAGGTGGTCGCAGTAGGTCGTACCGCCCAGGATGGCGTCCAATTGAGCCGCCAGGTAGCCATCGGCGGTTGAAAAATTGTTAGTTTTGGTGAGCAGCAGCGCCCCGGTATCCTGGAGGGCTGCCAGGTGAGCGGGATCGGCGGTATGTAGATAGCCCTGGGCCAGGCCTTTTCCGATCGGGCCGATGGTGTTCAGGGCGCTGCCCGTGGCCGGGTTGCCATCATTGAGCGGCCAATCCCACCCGCCATCGTTGTTTTGCAGGGCGGCCAGGCGATCGGCGCTGGTCTGCATGGATCCGCCCACCTCGCCGGCCGAGTCAAGCTCCAGGGGCGGGCCGGCCTGGCGCTGCAGCGTCTCGCTGCTGGCGATCACGGCCGGGACATCCGGCCCTGGGCTGGCGGGCGCCGGCCGTCCCTGGCCGGTTTCTGCCTGCCCACGCAGCGTCGGGCCGAAAACCAACCCGACCAGTAATAAGGCGAACAATAAAAACAGTCTTATTTGCTTGACAGCCATTTCCGTTCTCCTCCTGTAAGCTGTAAGGATCATGTTGGGCGGCAGCGCCGCCCAACATGATCTTGTGTTGCCGAATAACTTATGGAACTTGCCCCCAACTGCTGAAGGTCTTATCGTAGTTGCCGCCCATCAGCACCAGGTCGTAGATATCGACTCTGCCGTCGCCGTTGACATCGCTGGTGCCCGCTCCGCAGGCAGCCGGAGCGCCGCCATAGGCGCCGCCGATGCAGCCCAGGTCGGAGGTTTCGATGACATTGTTGTCATTGGCGTCGCCGCCGAGCAGTTTAACCAGCAGCAGCGAATGCAGCGGACGGGTGTCCAGCACGTCGCCATTCCACCAGATCGTCGGCACGGTTTGATAGCTGGGAGATAACACCATGGCGGTGGTCGGCAGGAACAGCGGAGCATCCACCTGGAAATAATAGGTGGTTGGGATGTTCAACTGATACGAACCGAGGTAAGCCGTGGTGTACTTGCCGGAAGAGACGCTTGAACCGCGGGCGTATTCGACTGCGCCGGCCTTGTCCAACTGGTTCCAGACGTTGATCGTCGCCCCGCTGTCGTTGGCGCGCCCTTCCAGGTCGATATACCCGGTAAAGTTTGCCAGGCCATGGATGATGATCTTGCCATCGTCGGCGTCGGTGATGGTGTGGCCGGGTTTGCCAGAGTCGGCGCCAAAACCGCCGTTGTTGACAAACACCTTGATGCCGCCCTTGGCGCCGGTGGACAGGTCGGCCGGGGCCGTGGACAGATCAAGATACGTATCCCAGGGGCCGTTGCCCACCAGGCTGTTGGAAGCCAGGAAGGCGATGGTACTGATCGTCTCGCCGCTGGCGTTGTTGACTTCGGTCGCTGGCGAGAAGCGGGTGCAGTAGACCGAGATGACGCCCGGTGTGCTCGTTGTGTTGGTGCACGAGCCGTTGGTGGCGTTCTTGAACGAGCCATCCGAGATGGTTTGGAAGGTCAGGTAGGCCGGGTCGTAGGTCAGTTTGTACTGGACCGCGTACAAGTTGGCGGCGTCCACTTTGACCGCCACGTTGAAGACCGCGCCCTCGTTGACATCCACGACTGTGGCCAGGGTATCGGGCTTGACGTCGACAAAGACTTCGGAGAAGGTTGGCTTGGAGACGTCGACCGTTCCGGAGACGCCGTCACCCGCAGCGGCGCCGTTGATGTTGCCCCAGGAGTTATATTGGGCATTCAAAGGCGTAGCGCTATCGTTCTGGATTCCTGGGCCGGCGTTTTCCTTGAAAAGGTTACCCTGGACCGTAACGACGCCGCCCAGGTCCACACCGGTATCGATCAGCAAGCCGGCGGCGGTGTTATCGTGGATCCAGTTATTCACCAGTTTGAACGAGGTGACATCTGCTGTAAGGTGAACAGCATTCGCCCAGTCAGTGATATAGGTATTTTGCAGGATCAGGTTATCTCCACCGGCGTTGACGACAACCGCATCAAATGCAGCGGGCGTCGTTCCAAGCGGGTCGCCATCAATGACCATATCCGCAATCGTTACGTCGGGCGCGTTGATCACAAAAGCCGGGGAACCCTGGGTGACAACCGTAGTTGGCGAGAGGGTTGGCCCAAGTCCAAGAATGGTCAATGGTCTCGTGATCGTAGCTCCATTGTAGGTGCAGGCGCCTAACTGGATGGTCGCTCCAGGTGCAGCGCTATCCGCCAGGGTCTGCAAGGTATTTGCCGCCATCGCAGTGGTAAAGGGGGCGTAGGTAACGTTGGCTGATACCTTGTCGCCATGACCTGGTCCCAGCGGACCCGGCCCATCGCATGAGCCCCAGAAGTTATTGGAAGCATCCACCAGCGTGGCGGTTGTGTTATTAACCCCGAAGACAGAATTGCCAATCAGGGAGTTATTATTGATCGTGGCCGTTGCTGAATCTTCGACCAGAACCCCGGTGCCATTTCCATAGAGATTGTTATTGACCAGGGTTGCCTTTCCGTTATTTCGCACCCGGAAACCCACCGCGGTATTCTTGACCGTATTACCGGTCAATTGAACCGGCTGCAATCCAGCAGATACATCCAGCCACCAGAAGCCGACGTTGGCGCCTTCCACGAGGTTGCCGGTATAGGCTACCGTGGTCGTCGCGCTCGAATGCGATGTTACCCGGAAAGCCTGCTGCAGGTTCAACGCCGGGTTGTTCCCAGGGGCCAGGTTCTTGAAGGTATTGTTACTGACCACGATGTTGCTGGTATGACCATGGCTGTTTTCCCAGAAGCCGCGAATTTTCTCCGGGTAAGCTGACTGCGCATTCAGGACATTGATGGTATTGTGATCGACCAACAAGCCATCGTAGACCGCGCCGCCGCTGGTATTGGATTGCATCCCGACGGTGGATGAATACATCCACCAGTTGGTATCCGATGCGCCTGGATCGCTGACCCCATTCCCCGGCAGATCGATCACGTTATTGGTGATCTGCTGATTGGAGCCAAAAGCGTAATGGATGCCAATGTTTTGGTAAGCTTCCGGATCGCTGCTGGTTAAACCGCCTTTCACATCTGTCGCCACGCGGATATGATTGTTGTCGATGACCACATTATCGAATTCGTCCGTGGTATCGTAGTACATTCCGATGGCGACGTCAAAATCGTAAATTTGCAGATTACTGACCTTCCAACCCTGGAAATCACCGGTTCCAACCTTGTAAAACTGCAGGAAGCCTTCCAGGTCAACGCTGGGCTCATCGCCAGGACCCTGGATGGTAGCCGCTCCCAGGCTTGCGGCGGTCAGGGTCACGTTGCGCGAAGCCTTTACATCGACAACATAATCATCATCGGTATAGCCTGTGCCAGTGACGGCATCGTTGCCCAGGGCCCAACTTGCTTTGGCGTTCGGTTGGCTGATATCGAATGTGCCGGACAGGTCGATGGTTTGACCATCCACAACACACCCGAGGGCGTTGGACAGGCGGCGATAACCATTATCCGCGGCGCTGGTATCAGCTCCGGCTGTCACGGAGAAAGCCGCCGGCTGCTGGTAGCCCCGAGCGGCATTCCCATCGATATCGTAAACGAGCCAGGGGGAATAAACAACATTCGCTACCCCGCGGCCCAGACCTCCCGGGTTACTGCCGACCGTTGGGCCGCTGAGATCGCCCCACCAGTTGCAGGTCCCCGCAATCGGCGAGGCCGAGTAATTGGAATACACGCCCCAGCTACCGTTGCCGGAGAAATTGGAATATTTCGCCGAAAGGTTCGAGAACGTACCACCCGCGTTCCAGAGGAAGATGCCACTCTGGCCGTTGCCAGTGGCGACAACGTTTTTGATGGTAAGGTTTGAAACCGTCTTGCCGGGATCTGCGCCGAGCAAGATCCCGTCGGTGGCGTTCCCGGTAATGTTGGAATTTTCTATGGTGAGCTTATCGGTGGTTCCTGACCATTCCCATAAACAAATGCCAATCCCACCATCACCATCCGTGGTATTGTTGCTGGCCTCAATATTGCTGAAGGTGATATTACTGGTCCTCGTGAGATTAATCCCTTTGCCGTTGTTACTGTTGAAGGTACTGTCGGTTACGGTGACATTATTGACAACGGTTGGCATATCGAAGTCAAAGCCAATCCCGCGCAATTTGGCGCCAGGAGTGCCAATACCGCCAATATTATGGTCAAAGTGGGAGCCGCTAACCGTCATTTTCGTGATCGTCCCCCGAGCGCTCATCCCCCATACCGAACTGGAGGGGTTGTATGCATCGTGGATGTTCACGCCATCCAGAACGACCTCCGTATAGGTATTATTTCCCAGGTACAAATTACGACCTGAAGCATAGGCAATCTCCACATCCTTGAAGGTCAGCTTGGTAAAGCTGCTGCCGACATCTTCAACAACCACCGCCCAACCAGCAGAGTTTGTATTGGCAGGCATCTTTGTGAAAGCCATCCCCTGAACGAGGGTCGTGGCGGCAGTGCCGCGAACTTCCATCCCGTGCTGAAGGTTGCTCAATTCGACGATGGTCGCGCCAGAGCCGGCGCCGACCAGGTTGATCCCTTTGAAGAGCTCGATATCGCGGTAGCCGCCCTTGCTTTCCGAATAGGTCCCCGCGCCAACATGTACGGTGTCCCCATCAACTGCAGCATCGATGCCTTTCTGGATCGTCTTGAATGCGCACGCTGATGCGGGAATGCCTGTGTCCGCCAGGTCTAGCGTGCCATCGCAGTTTACGTCGCTTCCGTCGGTACGAACATACCAATCGGAGGCCGCCCTGACCGTCCCGAAAGCGCCAAAGATAAGCGCTGCCAATGCCAGGAAGCCGAATATTACGGACAAGGTTCTTAAAACGTGGTTGTTTTTCATTTTGATGTCTCCCTTGCATCCATATATGTAGTTTTGAATTCAGACATGACAGGCTCAACTTCCATTATTCGTCGATATTGCATTTCACCTCCTGATTATTCTGGTTCCGAGCAGGCTGTACCGGTCAGGTACAGCCTGCTCGGAAATTTACTTTACGGCACCCAGGTGCTATAGGTCAGGAAGTAGTTCCCGCCCATTAGTACCAGGTCGTACAGGTTGACAATCCCATCGCCGTTGACGTCGCTGCTGGCGCCGGTTCCGCTGCAGGTATTGAGCGTCCCGCCGTAAGCCGAGCCGATGCAGGCGGCGTCGCCCGGGTCGATCAGGTTGTCGTTGGTGGCGTCGCCGCCCAGCAGGAGCAGGGTGTTCAGGCTGGTCTCCGGGCGGGTGGTCAGGATCTTATTCGGGTTCCACGGTCCGGCGGCGAAGGCGGTCGGCAGGAACAGGTCGCGGTCAACCGAGAAGTAGTAGGTTGTCCCGACCTGCAGCACATTGCTGCCCTGGTAAGCGGTCAGGAAGGCGCCAGACGAGGCGCTGCTGCCCTGGGCGAAGACCGTCACGCCGTTCGGGTCGTTGTAGACCTTGATCACGGCGCCGCTGTCGTTGCCGCGCCCCTGCAGGTCGATATAGCCTTTGAAGCGCGCCACCCCGGTGATGTCGATCTGGCCGTCATTGGCGTCGGTGATGTCACGGTCGACGCTGCTGGGGGCATTGAAGCCGGCGTTGTTGACGAAGACTTTCACGCCTCCGACCGCCCCGGCGCTGGTATCCGCCTCAGCCGGAGAGACATTGAACAGGGTCTGCCAGGGGCCATTCAGTGGTGTAGCGCCTGCCCCGGCAGTGAAGCTGAAAGTGACCAGTTTGCCGCCGTTCCAGGCTGAGCCGCCGGTCAGGTTGCAGACATAGGAAATCGTGCCGGCCGGGAGTGAACCTGGCGGCTGGACGCACTTGCCAGCCCAGGGCGCCTCGAACAGCGGCGACCCAACCGGGGTCAGCATGGCTGGATCGTAGGCGAAGGTGAAGCTCACCCCGTACAGGTTGGCCGCTTCGACGTTCAGGCTGACGTTGAAAGTCTGGGTTTCGTACACGTTGCGTTGGAACTGGTCGCCGGCTGTGGCCGGGTCCATATCCAGGTAGACTTCGGCAAAGGTGAAGGGGTCTGCGTCCAGGCTGCCGCCGATGCCATCGCCCGCCGGGCTGGCCGGGCCGCTCACGCTGCCCCACGAGTTGTACTCTACCTTGAGGTTGGCGGTGCTGCCATCGTTCTGGACGCCGTTGCCGCCGTTGACCTTGAACAGGTTGCCCTGGATGGTGACTACCCCGCCGATGGCCGCGCCGCTGTCGACCAGCAGGCCATGGCTGGAGTTGCTGTGGATCCAGTTGCTGATCATTTTGAAGGAATCAACGCTGCCGGCTACTTTGACGGCGTTGGCCCAACCGGTCACCTGCACATTTTGAAGCATAAAGTTATCGGCGCCGCCGTTGACCAGGACGGCTGGATCGGCGCTGCCCGACCCGTTGAGGACGCCGGGGCCGAGGACGGAGACGTCATCGGCTGTAACGATCAGGAATGGGGATCCAGGGCCAACGGTGCAGCCATGTAAGTCAATGCTGACCCCACTAATGGTTGCCGTTCCCCCACCCGGCACTGGCGTTGCTCCTGTGCAAACAGCTTGGATCGTATCCCCACTCGCCGCACCGTTCATGGAGTCATCAAGATCATTGAATGTATTGGTCCGCAGATTTTTCCAGTGACCCGTTGCAACGGTCCCATGGCAGCCATCGTTGGTCCAGGGCTCGAAATCAACGTTACCACTGACAGGATCGCCGAGCCCACCGGCATTCTTCGTTGCATTATAAGGCCCGGTGGCATCCCCCCACCAGTTGGATTCGGCCGTTGTAGCCGTCAAGGTTTCGTTGAGCAACCCAGCCGTAATGTTATTGTCAAAACAAACGTTACCCACAGTTACATTGGTAGGACCAGAATTGCCCTTTGCTGGTTCGCCAAATCGGATACCAACCTGGTTCCCATCAACGAGACTGTTCGAGATCGTCACATTGGTCAGGCTCGCAGGTTTGCTATTATAGCTGGGGGCATCGTCGCGGGCTTTAATCGTCAGACCGACCCCATTGGCTGCACCAACACCGTTGTTTGTGATCGTAGCATTGACAAAACTGATGTTGGCATAATCGGTCCGGTATTTGAGGTTGATGTCGACACCCGCTGACCAGACGTATGCAGTATCCCAACCGCTGTGGTTCACGACCACGTTCTGGAAAGAAGCATTATGCAACTTTTCAACATAGATGCCCTTCTGCTTATTCTCATTGAACGTGCTGTTCTTGATCACAACGTTATCGAAATTACTCGAGCCATCACCGGTTTGGAAATTGACCAGACCCATGTTGTTGTAATCGACATGACAGCCATCCATAGAAAAGCCGCTGACTGTGGCAGCAGTACCGAATCGAATACCGTTCGCCGTGTTGTGACTGAACTCGCACATGGACAGATTCAGATCGGTGGTGCCATTCCCCAACTCCAGCCCATTATTTATGTTGGCAGTAGAAACGACATCATTGAAGGCAACGTGACTGACGCCGGCGGTTTGAAGGCCATTGGAAAAGTTGGTCACGCGCACACCCGAGATAGTCACCGGATTAGCACTGTCAGGACCGCTGGCAGTGATGTACACGCCCATTCCGGATCCGGCGCCACTAATTACGGTACCACCCGTTGTGCTTCCCGCGCCTGTCAACAGGAGATATTTATTGACGGTAACATTCTCTGGATAGGTACCGGCTGCAACATGGACGCTGCCACCAACTGAAACGGTGGTAATACCCTTGGTAATCGTCTTAAATGGATAAGCCAAACTGCCATCGTTCGCATCGTTTCCGGATGCGGAATCGACGTAACAATCGGTAGAACAAAGCGGCAGCGGCCAAAAGCCTGGCTGGCCGGCTTTGCTTGGATCATTGACATAAGCCGATATCCAGGGGTCATAATCCGCCGATCCTTCTCCGATCATGGCTGCGATAACCAACGAGTCAGTCGTACCCCACCAATTGTTTTCAGCATCAGCAATACCCGAGCCCTGCTGGCGGATAGCCCAGACACTCCCCGCTGCACCAACACCCAAATTTTGGAAATAGTTTTTATGGAAATGGATGGTTGACGCATCAATCGGTCCGACAGAGCCTTCTCCTGGGCGCAGGCGAACCCCATGCGCCGGATAGGTGGAGACATTATCATACGCGATACCGTTGTACTTGATCAAGTTGTTCTCGATCATTACGTTCGAAGAAACCACCGAACCCCACTCGCCTCCCCAAAGCTGGAAGGCAGCATAGGCATTATCATCAAACGTATTTCCGGTGATCGACCCATTAACGACTGAAATCTGGCCAAAGCCAACACTCATCTGGCGAACGACATTATTCCGTATGATGACATCGCCTAGATTAGCGTTAAACCCAAAGCCCCAATAAGGACCATGACCCGACACGTTTCCATCGAACTCGTTTCCCTCAATCAACCAACCGGATCGAGTGCCAAAAGGGCCAAAGGCAACCGAGTCGCCATTGAACTTGTTGTTTCGGAAGGTCCCGTTATCCATGGAATGACCCATATAGAAGAGCTGGCCATTATCCGCCGTTACAAGATTCTGTTCGAATAACAAACCATTAGCTTGAAGGGACGAGCCACCCCCGAATTGAATCCCACCTGTGTTGTAACCTGGATCGATGCTAGGAGATTGCAAGATACAATTCCGCATCGTGAAATTGTGCGCATCAAAATAGGTGTCAATTGTACGGCCTTTGATATCTGTAAAGGTGAAGCCGTCAAAAGTGACATCAGTTGCGTTGAGTAAAAACGTACCGAGCCCACCTTTTGCAATTATCGTCTCAGAAGCGCCCGGCCGCCCATTCCTGGCATCCACACCAGCCTGGGCTCCTTTTAATGTAACCGACTTGTTTAAGTTGACCGAAGGATTGTAGGTACCAGCAGCCACATTGATCGTATCGCCATTGACTGCCTGGCCGATTGCGTATTCGATCGTGGCACATGGGCTCCCTGAATTCTGACAATTGCCGGCATCAACACCGCCATTTGCAACATACAGGTCGATACCTACAAGGGGTGCCAAAATCACCCCGGCCGCCTTGACCGCTCCCACCCCGGCAAACAACAACGCCGCGATGGCAAACAGGCTCAGGATCATCCACATTTTTTTTCGGTTCGCATTCATGATTTCTCCCTTTTCTGTCTCGTTGGTTTTTTATCGGCCGTCCGATTTCCCATCAGACGCGCCGGGTTGGATATTTTTATTTACCGGCTCACCACCGGCAGGTAGATCAGCATCCCCAGGTTCGCCATCTGCGGTCCGATCGTCTCGGGCGCGCCTAATTGCTTCTCGGCTTCTACCCAGTAGAAATAGCTTTGACCAGGGAGGACGTCCAGGTCTTCGTAGGTATAATGGTCGCCCAACATTTGGCCAGGATGCTTTGGCGGGAGCAGATCCAGGTTGAGCTTTTGGCGCTCGCCTCCAGGATCCTTCGACCGGTAGATATTGAAACCGACCAGGTCAATTTCACTCAGCGTGGTCCAGTTCAATTGTACGGATGGCACCGCCAGTTGGGGGATCGCATTGAGATCGGTCAGGGTTGCCGCTGTGGGGGTCGCTTCTTCGCTGTGGCAGCCATCGATCGCGCCAGAGCTGGCGGCGTGGATCACCGTATACCAGGCCTGGCCATCGTAGGTGTCTGTCCAGGTACCGTTGCCGCTGCCATCGGTATTGGTCGTCGCCAGGTATAGAAACCGGCCATTGCTGGCGTCATTATTCGCCCCGGAGGCATTCAGGCTGCGATAGATATGATATTTACCGGCCGGACCGTTCCAGGTAAATGTCTGTTGGGCGCCAGCCACGTTCACCGAGGTGATCGAGGGACAACCACCGGTACCCGCAAACGGTTCCGCCGCCCCCTGGTCGGTCGTCGATCCGGCATTCGTGATCCAGGTGAAGCTGTCGCTCCACATGCTGCCCGAATAGACTCCTTTACCGCCCAGCAAGACCGTCACAACCGACACCCCGCCGATCGCGGCCGGGTTGTTGTAATTGGAGACGATCAGACTCCAGCGAACGACAGTGCCGAAGAGGGAATAGCCCTGGTCGGTCCCCAGGCTGGAGTTCGTGCTGTCCTCGGTCATAATCTGGTTGGGGTAACCCCCTGCCAGGATGCTTCCACTATGCCAGGCCACCCAATTGATCGTTCCAGCGGGTGGGTAACCCGGAATGTTGCCGATGTCAAAAGTCGCCCCAGCCAGCGCCGCGGGAACAACCGCCAGGCTGGCCAGGCAGATCACCAGGAATAGAATAGATATTTTTTTCGTCATCATTTTGCTCCTTTAGGGCCAGGTAACATATATTCCGCTGTTAACGTTAATTTCGACCCGGTATGGATAACCGAATCTGGTAGCGAAATCACCAAAGCCATATTGGTGATCATAAGCCTCGATGCTTTGCCCGGCGCCGTTCCAGCGTCCGATGCTGAGGACCGCTGCCGGAGCGCTGACTGTGTTCTGGATGTTGCTTGCCAGATCGGCGGCAGTGGTGATGCCGGTCAAATCCAGCGGCTGCATAATCCAGGTGAAGTCGGTATCGCCGGTTTCGTAGAGTTTATACAGGTCGGGTGTGATCGGCGGCAACCCGCCCACCTGGGCCCAGATCACCGAGGCGGAGCTGGAGCCGCTGATATCGACCTCTACCCGGTAGGGGAACCGGCTGGAAACCGAAAAATTACCAAAGCCATAGACGTGATCATAGGCTTCGATGCTCTGGCTGACCGGGTTCCATTTGCCGATGCTGAGCACGCTCAAGGCGCCGTTGCTGTTGTTTTGAATATGCGCCGCCAGGTCGCTGGCGGTGCTGATCCCGCTCAGCGTGAGCGGCAGAGCCACCCAACTAAAATCGGTGTCAGGGGTTTCATTCAGGGTGTATTCGAATTTGCCGACCTGGTTGGAGACCCCGCTCTTGGCGCCGCCCCCGCCGCTGCATTCTGCGCGCAGGGTATAGAAGTAATTGGTGGTCGTATTCCCCAGGACGCTGTCGGTGAAGGTTTGGGTCGCCGGTGGGGCCAACGGGGTGAGCTGCTGGTATGCCGGGTCGACGGCGGTGAAGTAAGGCAAACTGGAGCGGTACAGGTGGTACTTGCTGACCCCCGAAGCCGTTGGCCAGCTCAACTGCACCTGTGTGGCGTTCAATCGGGCGATCGTCAACGGCGGGACGACCGTCGTCGAGGCGCTGACGGCGCCATTTGTCCCGGCGGCGGCGATCTGCACACCGTTCGGATCGGAAAGTTTGATATAGGTGAAGCTAAACGTTGTAGATGCTGTAGATTTGGCGCGCAATCTGAGGCGGGCGACGTGGCCGCTGCCATTCGCCGCCGGGGTCGGCGCGGTTTGAGTCGCCGCGTACCAGATCGTCCCGGAGAAGTTATTGACTTCGTTGCGCACGGTGAAACCGGCGGTGAACTTTAGCGCCGGGTCGATGATCGGCTCGACCTCCACCACCGCTGTGCCTGGGTCGTAATCCACCACTTCAACGACGGCCGGGTTGAATGTCAGGCGGACATCCAGGGCATACAGGTTGGTCACATTATTGACGTCGATGTAGATATCTAGTGTATTACAGCCACTGACGCTCGGCGTGGAGGGGGTTATCGAGACGGTCGTCGCGTCCGGGCTTTCGACATAGATCTGAGCCATGCTCCTGCCTTCCGCGACGTTCAACGGACTGGCCTGGGCGTGGAACGGCCCTGCCCCCACCAGGATGAGCAGCAGGATCAGCAAGACGGTCAGCTTGTGGAACGGTTTTTGCATCAAATCTGCCTCCTTAATCATATGATTGTTTCAAATCTCAAATTCTTAGCGATGGACCTGCACGAGGTAGGTCATATATCCCTGAACGGTGTAAAGCGCATCCTGAGAAGCTGCCAGGATGGGGTTGCCGCTCTTGTCGCTGAGTTGTTGCGAGGTGATCGTCACCGGGAAGACGCCATTTTTAAGCGCTAACAGGGAAAACTCGAACAGCGCCCCCGAACCGCTGACCGGCGGAGCCGGATTTACCTGGCTGTTGGCGTACCAGATCAGACCGTTCTGGTTATCGGCTTCATGATGGATCACAAAACCGGGTTTGAGCAAATCGGAGCGCAGTTGGATTTTGCACCCCAGCCAGGTTGGGATCGGCGTCCAGCACTTGCCAGGCGGCCGGGTCGAATTGAAGCTGGATATCTGCACCGTACAGATCGGTCACATTCTCCACCCACAGCTCGACCGACAGGGTATCGCCGGCGACCAGGTTAGCCGTCGCCGGGTGAAGGTTGACCAGGGTCGTCTCGCTTGAGGTGAGCTGGTTTGCGGTAACGACTCCGCTGGTTGAGAGCACCCCCCCCAACATCACTACGAACCAGATCCAGAGCCGACGCCGGTCCAACATCCTTTTTCTTCTCCCTCTTCTATTTCTTCTTCCGAGTTCGCAGGAATAAATAAACCGTCCCGCTAACCAGGATGACTGCGATCAACAGCCCAGGCCAGGTGAAATTGATCCCGCTGCTTTCCACGGCCTGGTTTTCGGCTTCCGCCTGATTTGCCGTTGGGCTGGCAGGGGGGGCGGCGGGCGGGCTGGCGCTGGCCGCCGTTTCGCCGGTGAGCTGTGCGCCAGGCGTGGCTGCGGGGGGCGACCCACCCGCCTGGGCGACTGCTTGCGTAGCAGGCAGCGTTGGTGCAGGCTGCGTGGGGGCCGGCGCCTGGGTTTGGGTTGGCGAGGCGGGGGCAAGCGTCGAAGCGGGCGCCTGGGTGACAAGCGCGGCAGGCGGCAGGTTAAAAAGTGACATGGTTGGGGTAAACGTCAGGATCGGTAAGGCGGTTTCCTGCGCCCCAGGGGCGGCGGTTGGCGGCTCGGGGGTCGGCATCGGCGTGCCGGGGTTCTGGGCCGGGATGGGTGTGCTGGTGGGGCCAGGAAGGGTGGTCAGGATTTCAAGGTTCGCTTTTTCCAGGCTGCCGACGGGGATATTTTGCCCGGCCGGGCTGGCCAACTGGGCAGCCAGCACTTCCACTTTCGAATCGGCGCGGGGCGCTTTCGCTTTGAAAGAGATCACCACCAGGGCGCCCGTCCCGCTCTTTGGCGTGGACGGATTGAGCTGGGTCATCACCATGCGTAGGCGCCCCAGGCCGTTATCCGCCAGGTTAAAAATTACGAAACCGGGATCGAGAAGCGTGCCCAGTTTCACCTGGATGCCTTCCAGGACAGGATCTTGATCGATCACCTCGACCACTTGTGGATCATAAGCCACCAGGATATCGATCGCATACAAATCGGCCACATCGACGGCCTCGACGGCGACATCGAACTTTTCCCCTACCGCGGCCCGGACATCCTTCGGGATCACCCTCAATGTAGTGGGTGAAACCGTCTGGGCAAAGGCGGGAATTGCCCAACCGGACAACAAAATAATGACGCAAAAAATCACAACGGTATAATTTTGGAGAATTCTTGTCTTTTTCAAAGGTCCTACCCTACCAAGACTGTGATTGGCTGACTTTTTCGATCTATTCAGGTCAACGTATTTTCTTCTACGTTTGTGGAAAAGCAAATCGATCGCCCCGAAAAGTGATGATTTACAACAGCACTCCCCTTAGCAGTGATGGGGAATTTTGATGGGAAGCAAATAAAAATTATTTGCACGATAGTATTAGTATATCATTAGGCAATTATAAGTAAACGGAAATATAAGTTAATTTTCTGTTCGCCAAACATTTTTTACAATTTTTTTACGCTATATTGGACCGCCCTGGCGCGGAGGCGGCCGGCGGGCGCATTAAGCAAGGCCGGTTTTCTTGGCTGGGGGCTTTTTCGCGGCAGGCGGGTTGGCGTCCGGCGGCTTGGGGGTAGTTTTCACTGGCGGTTTGGCGGCGGTCGCCTTGGCCGTGGTTTCGGGCGCGGCCTTGGCGGCGGTCGCTTTGGCCGTGGTTTCGGGCGCGGCTTTGGCGGCGGTCTTCGCGGGGGGCTTGGCGCTTGGGGCTGCGGTTGGCGTTTTTGCGGCGGTCGCCTTGGCCGCGGTTTCGGGCGCGGCCTTGGCGGCGGTCTTCGCCGGGGCCTTGGCGCTTGGCGTCGCGGTTGGCCCTTTGGCGGCGGTCGCCTTGGCCGTGGTTTCGGGCGCGGCCTTGGCAGCGGTCTTCGCCGGGGGCTTGGCGCTTGGGGCTGCGGTTGGCCCTTTGGCGGCGGTCGCCTTGGCCGTGGTTTCGGGCGCGGCCTTGGCGGTAGCCTTGGCGGCGGTCTTCGCCGGGGTCTTGGCGCTTGGCGTCTCGGTTGGCGTTTTAGCAGCGGTCTTCGCCGGGGCCTTGGCGCTTGGCG
>JAYRNN010000117.1:0-9226 GCA_041912175.1 Anaerolineales bacterium
CGCGATGTGAACGCGCCAGGCTTGAGTGCAGGTGGCCAGCACCGGTTGTAAACTGCTTCGTGGAGCCTGGCCATGTACCGGAATGATCCAGGTACGATGCGAAAAAGACGATAGGGACTGTGAGGCTGCGTCCAGATGCGGTCATGCCAAAGGGTTATGAAATAGCTGAGTGAGACGTAGCCAGCCTGCTGTTGGCTGATTCGGAAGATCTCTTTGATGATCTTACTTCGAGAGGTTAAAGTCTTGGTTTCAATATGCAGCCGTGAACAAGCCAGGATATCCGGAACATGCACGATTTTTCCGCCCGCCCGGTCAACACGCATCCAATACTCGTGATCCATTGCAAATTGAAGTTGCGTGTTGAATGGCCCAACACGATCAGCAATCCTCTTCCGCCAAAAAGCCGCCGGTTGGCAAATGCAGTTATCCCAGACGAGTCGCTCAAAAGTGTATTCTGCTGTAGCATACTTGCCGGTGATATTATCACCTTCGTCGGTGTAGTAAGCCTCTCCATAAAACAAATCTACATCCGGGCGGTCCCCAAAATACCGGACAACGGTCTCGATGGCTTGTGGTAGAAGCGTGTCATCCGAGTTCAGGTAGGCAAGAATTTCTCCGTGGCAGCGGGCAAAGCCTTTATTGATTGCATCCGTCTGGCCATCATCTCGCTCTGAAACCCACGTAAATCGATCTCCATAGCTCTGTAAAATTTCAGCTGAATTGTCTGTCGAACCTCCATCTATTACGACGTATTCGATATTGGGGTAGGTCTGGTTGAGTACACTTTCAATGGTTCGTCGTAAGAAACGTCCCTGGTTATAAGATGGAGTTACCACGCTCACCAGAGGAAATTTTTCTTTTACTGGCTGCTGGATTGGCTTTGAAGCCGTCCTTTTAGCCGGTCCTAGATTACGTACCCGCTGGATGGCATCCATCAAGGACTGGGCGGAGCTTTCCCAGGAATAAAGGTTAAGCTGTCGTTGCCCGTTCGCGACCAAACGATCTCGTAATGCTTGATCTTGTACTATGCGCACCATGAGTTCCGCCATTGCATCGATATCTAACGGGTCACAGGTCATGACTGCTTCGCCGCCGACTTCTGGTAAGCTGGTGGTGTTACTGCAAATTACCGGGGTGTTTGCATGGAATGCTTCCAACAGCGGCATGCCAAATCCTTCATAAAGCGAGAAGAAGGCTAACGCTTGGGCATGCTGGTATAAATATTTGACTAAAGCGACTCGAACAAAGCCCAGGTGTCGCACAGGCAGATCGGGGAATTCGGCGCGAAGCGCTTCCCATCCATCTGGATGTCCTGTGAGGATTAATTCCATGGGTAGTCCAGTCTGGTTAAGAAATTTCCCGAAGGCTTGAAGTGTCCGCCGGTGATTTTTATGCGGCCATAAATTCCCTGGGAAAAAGAAAAACTCCTTTTGTGGCAGAAGTTCTATTTCATCCGGCCTAAGCTGATTCTCCTGCGGATCCGAGCCGACTATACTCAACGCTGGCGGCAGTAGAAAAATATCATCACAAGAATTTTCTGGGTGTTCCTGGATGGTACGGCGCGTATAATTTGTGAGTGTGCCAATCGCCGCTGCTCCGCGCATTGCTAGGCGAAAAGCGACCTGGCGGGCCTCTAAGATGATTTGGGAGAAAAATTCAGGAAAGAAATCGTGTTGGATATCTGGAATATAGAAAATTTGCCTCTGCAATGGGAAATTAATTTGATCCGGAGTGGGATAGCTGCGAAACAGAATGCTAATCTTCTCTTTCCCTAGTATAAGATCCATATCTTGAAAAAAACTGCTCAATGGCAAACTGTACTGGTGAATGTTTGGCCCTGTAGCTGGGATGAGATTCTGATTGAAAATAGTTCCAAAAATATAATATTCGTTGTCTGGAAAGTTGCGGAATAATGCGCTTAGCAAACCGGTTAAGTGGAAAGAAATCCCGCCGCTTTCGCCATAGGTAACATTCCGCAGCTCGATTCCAATACGATGATGATTGAACGGGATGCCGTTGGGTTGGGCTCCGAAGTAGCAAAATAACCGCGTTGTGGTCTTCCAAAAAGCTTCGATATCCCGAGAGTAATTATCAGGAAAAATTTTTGGATTTTGCCGTACGATTTCATGTAAAGTGTCCAGGAAATAGCAAACATAGCCGGGGGTAGCGGGCGCCTCACTATATTTCTCGCTGATAAGACGCAATTCTTCTAATCGTCTGAATAAGCCTGTAGAGGTTTTTGTTTCTAAATATTCTCTTGAAGCAGCAATTTCTCGCATAATTTGTTGCGGTTCACCCAAACTGGACAGGCGAATCCAGAGGTCCGTATCAAAACCATAGGAGAGATGTGTATCTAGTTCGCCAATCTTTCTGAGGGCGGCCACGTTGATGAAAGCCGCTGGCTGCAAGATAAAGTTCAAGCCATACACCAGGGCCGGCCGGCTGAAACCAAATTGATTATCGGGGTAAAACTGGCTTTTTCTGCGCCCGTAGATATCTACCCGCCAGCCATTTCCGAAGAAAAACGGCGCATCTGGATTGGCGAGATACGCCTCGGCGATGGTTTTTAGTGCGCCAGGCATATAAAAGTCGTCCGAATTCAACCAGGCTATCAGGTCGCCTGTGGCATGCCTGAAGCCTTTATTGATCCCGTCCGCCTGTCCTGAATCAGGTTCACTTATCCAATAGGAGAGCGCCTGGTCATACCTTCTGATGATCTCCAGGCTTTGGTCAGTAGAACCCCCGTCGATGATCAGATATTCTAGGTTAGGATAATCCTGTTCTAAGACAGAGCGGATGCATTGCTCCAAGAATTGCGCCTGGTTTAGCGAGGGCGTAATAACGCTAATTTTCGGCCAGACAATTTTTTCGTTCGATGTCATGAATGAATCCATTTGACGGGGCTATCCATTACGTTTAAGATATTTACAAAACTTCCATTTAACGCGCCGTACGAATTGAATGGGTCTTTGCAAACTCCCGGGCGGCATTTGATCCAGAAGACCCTGTTGTTGGGCCAGGCGTTTTTCAAGTGTAGTGTTATGAGCCGACTGCGCCTGGCAATCGACTTTGATCTCCTCGAGCGAATGCTTTTGCTGCTCAATCTCTCGAGTGAGATCCAGCATTGCAAGAATAAGACGCCTGGAAGGTTCGGCAAGCAGATAGGTTAGAATTGTGTCCTGGCTGATCTCCGGGATCGGAAGGCGGCTGGCGAAAAAAAAGATATCGTGAACCGCGAAATAAGCGGGTTCAAACAAGATATTTGGCACGCTAAGCTCGGAAAATATTTTAATCACAGCCTGCTTGCTGAACAGGTGAATATGTTCATGAGGAATCAACATACGTATGAACAGGCTGCGCTCGTCTTCTAACTCCCGTAAAGTTTTTCCTGCCGGGTATCCAGGCGTCTGGATCACAAACAGGCCGTCATCTTTCAACAGATTTAAACAGTGTTTTAGGGTTTTGACCGGATCGTCCAAATGTTCCAGAACGTCCATTAGCACAATGAGATCAAGAGAAGCGGGAGGTAATTGCTGGGTCTCGATCTTGCCAACCAGGACAGGGATATTAAACGTCTGCCGGGAGAATTCTGCAATCTCGGGGCTGATTTCCAAGCCAGCGGCGTCGAAGCCGGCCGCGGTTAGAATAGCAACGAAACCTCCGTGTGAACTGCCCAGCTCAAGAGTTTTGCCTGGAGGCAGGCGGTGTTTTAAGGTCGTCTGCAACCAATAGAGGCAGCGCTCAGGGAGATCATTCCGGGCGCGTGAAATGATATCAGGCAGTCCCAAGTCTACCACTTGGTGCTCGAACCAATATCGCGAGGTGTAATAATCCTCTACTGCTTCGTCGGTAGAAATTATTCCAGCATTCTCCTTACCAACCCAAATAAGCGTCTGGCACGCTGGGCACTGCCAATATTCGTCTGAGAAACGAGTCAATTGAGTATTTCCACACCAACAATGAGGCGCGGGGTTTATTTGATTACTGGTTTCGTCCGTCATAAATATCCAAGCTTGGGCTGGGAGATGGATGTTGTTGCGCTATTGCAATCTGGCAACGTCCCGGCAGGTTTGCAAGACCAAAATGCATCAGTTGAGCTGCGCTGGTTACCTTGCGCGATATCACTGCAAATTCACCTGCATTCGGTAATATACACAAGACCTTAATATTAGCATCCAGGTCTGGATGATTATAGTTTGCTCTCTGGATAAATACTTGGTAAGGTATCGTGGAGAAACCGATATTGAAAGTATATTCGCCTGGTTGTATCTCCAGGACGATTTCTTGATGAAATCGGACCAGGCTGCCTCGATATACTTCCTCTGGAGCCTCTGCGCCATATAGCAAACTGTTTTTCCCGTGGACGATAATGCCTCGGTCGTTGATGATTTCTGCCCCGCCGATTGGCGTTCCAATATTTTGAAATAATTCAAATTCAAAAAAAAAGTGGGCGGTCTGGCCTTGTTGGAAAGCCAGGCAAGGCCGGCCAGCCTGGTCCGTAATCGCCACGGCGCTGCAGCGGGCTAGCCCTTTAGAAACTTGTGGTAGACGGCTGATGTTCAGGAATGCTTCGGGGCCAGGCCAGGACTCATCTGAAAATGATTTTGCCGGCGGGGTTCTCTCAGGTATAGCAGCAGGCAATATGGTTTCTGACTGGTCGTCTGCCGATTGTTGGATAAAATAATATCGTTTAACGGCCTCGATAGCTGGTCCTAGGAAATTCATTTCCCCATCTTTAAGCAGCAAACCATGCTCACAGAACTGCTCAACTTCATTCATCGCGTGCGAGACCAAAACGATCGAGACGCCGCGATCGCGCAAGTCTTCCAGGCGGCGATAACATTTTTGGCGGAAGAAAATATCCCCAACCGCCAGAGCTTCATCGATAAGTAAAATATCGGCGTCAACGCTGGCTGCTACGGCGAAAGCCAGGCGGACAAACATGCCGGATGAGTATAACTTAACGGGTTGGTCAATAAATTCACCAATATCCGCGAAAGCCGCAATTTCATCATACCGTTGAACCATCTCTTCGCGTGAGATTCCCAGGATCATCCCATTTAGAAAAACATTTTCCCGCCCAGTGAATTCAGGGTTGAAGCCTGAACCCAATTCGAGCAAAGCAGCCACCCGCCCGTTAGCGGTGACTTTTCCACTGGTCGCGTGGGTTGTACCTGCCAGGATTTGCAGCAAGGTGCTTTTACCGGACCCATTCCGGCCAATTACGCCAAGGGTTTCGCCCTTTCTAACTTCGAACGAAACATCGTGCAAAGCCCAAAAAGGATGACCGTATGATTTCCCAAATCTCCAGAATAGACTGTGTTTCAAACGATCCACCGGGCGGTTGTATAGTGTATACATCTTCCCCAGGTGCTCAACGTGTATTGCGATGCTGTCCATCCCGGGGGACGTGTTCTTAGATAACATCGCTGAATCCTTTTTTCGTTCCCATGAACCAGAGATAACCTACATAAGCCAGTACAAGCGTGAGGACTGTCCAAATCCCCCATCCGAACCATGGCAGCGGCCCTCCCCATAAGACTACTTGCCGGAATCCCTCGACGATAACAGTTAGAGGATTCAATCTAAGAATCACTTTGAATGGCGCGGGAACGGCCTCAAAGGAGTAAACGATTGGGCTAATAAAGAAAACCATACTGGTGATTACCGGCATCGCTTGAGCCAGATCACGTATAAATACTCCTAATGACGCTAGAATCCAGCCTAGTCCCAGGCAGAGGAAGATTAATGGCAAGTAGGCAAGTGGTAATAGAAAAATTGTCTTAGAAAATGTATGGGTCAATAAAAAGTTTCCAATCAGAAGGAGCACAATATTAACCAGCGATATTGTAATAGCGGCGCTGACGATTACTACGGGATATATCTCGAGTGGAAAAACGACTTTCTTGACATAATTAGGGATTGAGACGATCAAGGTGGATGACCGGTTAACAACTTCAGAAAAAACATTAAAAGCGGTCAACCCGGTAAAGAGAATCAAAGCATAATCTATAGGCGATGTCGGTTGGTCGTTGGTTTGCCAACTGGCTTTGAAAACATAACCAAAAACAAATGTATAGATGGCCAGCATCACAAGAGGTACGATCACGGGCCATAATAGGCCCAAGAAAGAGCCGCGATAGCGCTGTCTCAGCTCACGCTTGGTTAGCTCCCTGATCAATTCTCGATGCCGCCAGAGATTATTAATCACATCCGTAGATGGATGAGCGGAAATTGTTGAATTCGTTTTAATTTTTAGTTCCTATCATTAACGATTGCATATCTAAACCAATTTTCTGGACAAGATAATCTCATCGGATGGTCAAACGGTTTTCTTGTAGAATGAGATGGAGTCAGCAACTCGCATATATTATAATAGATGACCCATATTCCTTATTGCTTCCTTAAGATCGTTTATGCATTACAGGGTCTCAAGATCATGAATTTAACCATTCACCCTCACCATCCTCTTCACGGTACCGTTGGCCCCGCGGGGGCCTATTCCCTACCTGGAGATAAATCGCTTTCTCATCGTGCTGCTTTATTCGCGGCTCTGGCGAATGGGGAAAGCAGCGTGGATAACTTCCTGGTTTCCGGCGTGACAGAAGCCATGCTAGGCGCTCTGACCGCGCTTGGCGTTCCCTGGCATTTGGATGGTTTGCGCTTGAGCGTCTTGGGGCGTGGGCTAGATGGCTTGCAAGATCCCAAAAAACCAATCGATTGTGGCAACTCTGGCACCACGATGCGTTTGCTGGCGGGCGCATTCGCTGCGGCTGGTGTAAAAGCTACATTAGACGGTTCAACGGGGCTGCGGAAACGCCCGATGGATCGCCTGGTCGAACCACTGCAATCAATGGGCGCGCCGATCCAGGCTGGCCCCCAGGGCGGCGCCCCATTATCGCTTGCGAGCCGTCCCGTCTCCGAACCCCTGAAAGCCATTGATTATACACTGCCGGTGGCCAGCGCCCAGGTGAAATCGGCCTTGCTGTTAGCTGGACTGGCTGCGGATGGTACAACCATATTGCGCGAGCCGGGCCCTTCGCGCGACCACACGGAACGAATGCTGCGTAGCATGGGCGTTGCAGTTGATTCCGGGATTGACTCCTATGGCGCGTATGCAACCATCTTGACAAGGGCAGGGAAAATCGACCGGTCGTCGACCCTCAACCTTCAGCCGCTAAACATGCGCCTGCCTTGCGATATCTCGTCGGCTGCTTTTCTAATTTCTGCGGCATTGATAACACCCGGTTCCGAGCTGACCATCCAGGGCGTTGGGCTTAACCCGACGCGCACCGGGTTGATCGAGGCGTTACAAGCGATGGGAGCCGACTTGAAAGTAATGCAGGGGCCCGAACAAGGCGGTGAGCCGTACGGGGACCTGTTGGTGCGATATTCACCGTTGCATGGTTGTGAGATCTCAGGCGATCTGGTGGTGCGCATGATCGATGAATTTCCCGTGTTTGCGATTGTAGCGGCTTATGCAGATGGGCCGAGTGTTGTGCGCGATGCGCAAGAGCTGCGTTACAAAGAATCGGACCGCATTGGCGTTTTGTGCGGCGAGCTGCGCAAACTAGGCGTTGAGGTTGAAGAAATGCAAGACGGTTTCGTAATGCACGGCGGGCGCCCGCTGCAGGGGGGAATGGTGGATCCGCATGGCGATCATCGGCTGGCGATGTCCCTGGCGGTGGCTGGCTTGGCTGCACTGGGACCGGTGTTGATCCAGGGCGCAGAGATTATTCACGAATCCTTCCCGGAATTTGTCCCCATTCTGAATGAGGCCGGCGCGAAATTGACCCTGATATGAGAGAGTCCCCATTAGAACTGTCCCCAGAAGCATTTCGTGCTATTGGCCATCAATTGGTGGAACGGGTCGCAGAATTTCTTGAGTCATTACCGGAACGTCCGGTCAATCCAGGCGACAGCCCAGGCGCAGTACGAGATCGGTTGGGCGATCGCCCAATGCCTGAGGGCGGGCGCGCACCGGGCGACTTGTTGACTGAAGCGGCTGACCTGATCCTCGAGCATTCGTTGCTAACCGGACACCCCCGCCATCTTGCTTATATCATCGGCAGCCCAGCTCCGATCGGGGCGCTGGCGGATCTGCTGGCAGCATCGCTCGATCCAAATGTCAGCTCTTGGTGGCGTTCCGCTATGGCGACTGAGATCGAGGTGCAAACTGTGCGTTGGATTGCCGAGCTCGTAGGTTACCCACAAGATTGCGCCGGTTTGCTCACCAGCGGTGGCAGCATGGCAAATTACATCGGGCTACTGGCTGCACGCAAATCCTGCACCCCGTGGGAAATCCGCTCGCGCGGCTTGCTCGAAGGCGGTTGCCGACCGTTACGCCTCTATGCATCCGACCAAACTCATGCCTGGATCGAAAAAGCTGCCGATATGTTTGGTTTAGGAACAGACTCCATCCGCTGGATTCCTTGCGACTCGCGCCAGCGCCTGGACTTGGATGCGCTGACCAGGGCCATTCAAGCTGATCGCGAGCTAGGCGAGCTGCCGCTACTGGTTGTAGGGAATGCCGGAACGACTGCCACCGGCGCTATCGATCCGCTGCACGAGCTAGCGGACATGTGCAAGCAGGAACAGCTTTGGTTCCATGTGGATGGCGCGTATGGGGCGTTTGCAGCGATGTTGCCTGACGCTCCGCCTGAGTTGCGAGCCTTGGGATTGGCCGATTCATTAGCGTTGGATCCTCATAAATGGTTGTACCAGCCACTGGAAGCAGGCTGTGTGTTGGTACGTGATGCTGATCTGCTCAAAGAAACTTTCACCTACCACCCTCCTTATTATCGTTTTCCAGTTGTCGAAGGAGATGAGCCTTTAAACTTTTACCAGCTTGGACCGCAGAATTCACGCGGTTTCCGGGCGCTTAAGGTTTGGCTAAGCTTGCAGCAGGCTGGCCGTCAGGGATATCAACGCATGCTTGCAGAAGATATCCGCCTTGCCAGGCTGCTTTACGATCGAGTAGAAACGTATGCCGAGCTGCAAGCGTTTACCAATAACTTGAGCATCACAACTTTCCGTTATATCCCCTTGGATTTGGGTGAAAAAGCAGATGACAAGGAGAGCAAGGAAAAGGTTGAAGCCTATTTAAACCGCTTGAACGATATTTTACTGGCGCGCCTGCAGACCAGCGGTGAAATTTATATTTCAAATGCGCTCATCGGCGAAACCTTCTTACTGCGGGCGTGTGTAGTCAATTTTCGCACCGGAG
>JAYRNN010000118.1:0-7688 GCA_041912175.1 Anaerolineales bacterium
GGTAGCCGTCGCCGAGGCAATTCTGGAGGTAAAAGAGGATTTTATTTATTACCTGGATTGCGAGTCGGGCGATGGCCTGGAGTGGGAATTTTTGAAGGAATAAATCAAATTACACATGGTAAAAGGCGTCGAGGAGCTATGAAAATAATCACAATGTTGGCTTGCATAATTTTCTCTATTCTGATTACAGCTTGTGCTTCAAGCGGCGAAATCGAGAAGGCCAATGCGCTCATTGGTACTTTACAGTCTCAACTATCCCAAAAAGATAGCGATCTTCAAAAAATATCTGGTGAGCTGAAGATGAGTCAGAACGAAGCCAAAGCAAATACAACGGAGTTATCGAAGCGCATTTCAGAACTCGAAGTTCAATTAAAAACTGCTCAGGATCAATTGAAAACCTCGACCGAAGACAGGGATAAACTGAGTCAAAAATTGAAGGATACAGAGAAAGATCTGTCTGCCGTGCGAAGCGATGCAGCTAGCTTACACCTAAAACTGGACAAATTAGTTTGCGACGAACAAATATCGTCTATGAAGTACCAGGATGTTCTGGACGCGTCGCGAATCGTGTCTGCATGGTGGGCGCAACAATCCGATGTCAAAAAAGTGACCCGCACTTATCGAGATAAGATCTGGTCGAATGCACTAACCGGGATTCATGGCGTTAACTACATTTCAGAAAGTGATGGAAAAGAATATGTTGAACATTTCCTGGTTTATTTCCATGAATTTGATATGAAACCGGCTGTTTTTTATATCAAAGGACAATGCTGGCTGGATTCCCCGTAGATAATAACATGCACTTCATCGCCAATGAATCGGCCTGGTGCAATATGCTCTAATATTTTGGCAATTATTAATCATTAAATAGTATTAAATATGATACTATAAGGGTGTGCAATGGGCAGAAAGAAAGCTCGCGCCATCGAAAAGCTGCGCCAAAACCCCAGAAATGTTCGTTTTGAGGAGGTTGACTCGATTTTGATTGCCCTGGGTTGTACCAAGCGCATGAAAGGCAACCAGCAGATCGATGAAGATAAAAGCTGAACATCGACGGAGATGAGCAACTCATGCAGACAAAAACGATTGAAGAAACCTTGAAAATGCCCTACACGATCGAAGTGAAATTCGACCAGGGCGAACATTTCTCTGGCTGGTTTGCGCGGGTCGTCGAATGGCCCGGGTGCATGACCCAGGCGGATAGCTTCGTCGAGTTGGGCGAGATGATCCAGGATGCCATGCGCGCCTGGATCGAAACCGCCATCGAAGATGGCCAGGAAATCCCCGAGCCCAGACCGGCGGGAGAATTCAGCGGCAAGTTTATCGTACGTGTGCCCAAGTCCTTGCATCGCGAGCTGGTGAAAATCGCCGACCGTGAAGGCGTCAGCCTGAATGCCTTCGCCAACGTTGCGCTCGCCAAAGCCGTCGGGGCAAAAACTCAAGAACGGTCGGTCGCGCCACGCAGCGGCAATCCCGGCCTGTATCCGGCGGACCATTTACGCCAGGCGCCCGCCCACCAGCTCGCCGAAGGGAAATCCGACCCTAAATCCAGTCACTGATACCGGTTAACCGATCACGAATTGTCGCCCTCACGCATCGCTCCTTACGGATTACCGATCACGAATCCCCCAAGCCTGATCAGCTCACCCCATGTCCAACTTCACCTTCCTCTTCGCCGACTTCCCCGACATCGCCGCCTCCGCCTGCCGGCCGAGCGTTACCTCTACCGCGACCCGCGCAGCGCCTGCTTCTACGCCCGCCGCGCCCTCGAGCAGGCAGTGAGCTGGCTGTAGTATTAATCAAAAACAATTTTCGTGTATTTCGTTACTTTCGTGTATTTCGTGTTCCAGCTTCCTCCCCCATACCGTGTAATCCGTTGTCAGCAATCCGTTGTCAGCCTGACCAAACCCGGCCGGCTGACAGCCGGCGCAACATGTAGGTCATGCTGTCAGCTTGACCCCCGATCGGCTGACAGCCGGCCCAACATGATACTGCTGCATACAGATAGAATTTTCCCTAGTTCGAAGTCACGTTGTCGAACCAGGTGAAGGCGTAGTACGTCGAATCGTCCACGCTCTGGATGCGGATGGCGATGTCGTCCTCCCCAACCAGCTTACTGGGGATATCGAAAGTCCCGGTGAAAGTCTTGCCTTGCTTGATCGTGATCGTGTCCACCTTGATGCCATTCTTGGCGCCCGAGCCGACCTTGTCCATCAGCACCACGTACTCGCCCTTGGCGAAGTTGATCGCGTCGAGGGTGACCGTATCGTTCTTGACCACCGACTGCACCACGATGTAGGCGATCCCGTTTTCGGAAGTTGCGGCTGAGCTGCTGCCGGAGTAATCATCATTGTCGGCGTTGAGAAACCAGCGGTAGGCCAGGTAGTTCGCCCCGTTCAGCCCTTGCAGGCGGATGCGCAGCTCGCCGCGATCCTTGGCGGCGGTAGGGATATCGATTGTATCGTTGAGGGCGCCGCTCGAGCTGACTTTGACCGTACCCGCCTGGCGCGCTTGCAGGACGCCGTTTTTGTTCTTCCAATCGAACCAGACGGCCAGGCGCGCTTGGGCCGGCGCCCCGGTGACCGAGATGGTCACATAATCATCTTCCGCCACATCCACGATGGTGATCTTCCCAGCGCTCGCCGCCCCGCTCGGGATACCCGCGTTGCTGGCGCTTGTGCTCACGCTGCTCACGGTGTTGTTGAACCAATTGTATGCAAACTGGCTCGGCTTGGCCGTCGCCTCGACGCGCATGGCGATCCTCGCCTCGAGCTTCAGCTCCTTCGGGATGGCGTAGGTCCCCTTGAGCGTGCCATTGCTGGCGCTGACCGCCTTCCCGACGATCGTCCCACCGGCGGCCTTCGAGCCCATCGGCGCCATGCGCACCGTCACCGCCGTGTTGGCCGGCAGGCCGGCAGCTTTGATCGTGGCGCTTTGCCCGGCCTCCACGGAAACAATCGTCAGGCTGCTGCTGGCGGCGGCAGCCGGCTGGGCCGCCGCGCTGGCCAGGCTGGCGAGCAAGACCAACGCCAGGGCGGCCAGGGGCAGGCGAGTTCTTAAGGAGTTTTTTAAACCTTTCATGTTTTTTCCTTTCTTATCGCAGTGTACCACAAGTTTAGGCTCATTCTAATATCGACGACTGTGAAATCACTAAGAAAAAACTGTGCAATGGCTGTGAATATTTTTTTTGACGCGTTTTTTACGCGCCTTTATTGACACGCAAGCTTTTGTGTTGACGCCGCCCAAGACCCCCATAACCATGGCGCCGACCAAATTGGAACACGTTACCATCGATGGGCAGGGGTTGCGCGGCGGCTATTCACGCAAACCCGGCAACCTGATCCTGAATTGGGAGAAGCTCTTGAAGCTGGTCCCCGACCTGGCGCTCAGCGCGGCCGCCACGACGTACGCCTGTTCTCGATCGATTTTGACGAGCGCATCCGCCAGGGCATGATCGAGCCGCAGAGCCCATGGATGTGCGGCTGCTGCGCTACAGGCCGACCAACCTGCCAACCAACAAGGCCATGCTGACCGTGCCGCGGTTATCGCCGCCCAATTTTTGTCTAAACTCGAGTTCCTATGATAGACTCAGAATATGCCAGGACCGTGGGAAAAGCGCCTTAGAGAGAACATCCTCGTTTTCGTTTTTGTCTTCCTGGCTGTCATTGCGGGGGCTGTTATCGCTTATTTAAAGATCGATACTGCGCTTAGCTGGCGTTATGCTTCCGATATATTTTCTTATGACACCGTCATCCAAGAAAATGCGCGCGGTTTTTGGGGCCTCGATTTTTCCTGGGGGAACATATTTGGCGAACATGCTTATTTCATCTTCATTCTTCTAACTCCGCTAAAATTTTTGCTGCATTCCAGGATGATCTATGTCCTTTTGATCCTGGGACCGCTGTTCTACAGTATTTCCGCCATCATGGTCTTTTTTGTCAGTCGCCTGTTCATCAGCGCCACAAACGCCTTTTTCCTTTCTCTCATCTATCTGCTTGGTTTTGGGTATACCTTTCGCGGCTTGCACGAAACTTTCTATGGCATGCATCCGGATACGCTGGCCGGGTTTATAGCTGTAGCCATGACGGCCGCGCTGATCTGGAGAGAACACAACCAATCGCAAAACAAAAATTCTACTTTCCAGACCCTGGGAGCGGTCCTTTTTCTATTGCTGTTCCTGGCGATAAAAGAACAAACAGCCTTGCTGGCCGTAATTTATTTTGGGGTTGCCTTTCTTTTCCGCAGAACCTCTTTTCACAGGAATATGGCAATTTTATCGCTGCTTGTTTTTGCGATTGGTTTCGCAGTCGTCGAATTGTCTCAGACGCCGTTTAATCGGACCAATGAAGCGCTTGTTACAAATATTATCCGCCTCATTCGTGAAAATGGTTTACAAATCCTTTTGATCGATCCAAACGGTAATGCGTTGCGCCTATACCCCTTTTGGTATATCATCATTCTTTGTTCACTTGTATTTATGCTCTCGTTACGTTTTTCAAAACAGCGCAATCCATACGTGATCAGCCTGTTTATTACTGGAGCGGTACAACTGTTTTTTAGCTTATCTATTCCTGATTTCAGCTTATTAGAATGGCATAACTTCCCCGCGTTGGTGATGCTCTCTTCGGCGATCTTGTTACAATTTCTGTTCATCGATGTACCCAGGCGGGAATATTCTGATGCGCTCTTAATCGGTGGATTGGCGATCTCTGTTTTTTGTTTTATCGCCTACGAAATCCCTTATATTAAAGCGCAACTAATCATGAATGCAGATCGAAAAGAAGAGGTAAAAATATTTGCCGCGGAGTTCACCGGCCAGATCATGAAAGAGGTCGATCCGATGAAAGTTGTTTCACTCCCGCTGTTCGCAGTCAAACATTGGGGCGGATACCGGTATACATTCTATCCACGGGGGGTTAGCATGTCGCCGGTCGGCCTGGCGGATTACATCGTTTATCCGATTAATAAAGCTTCTCGCCTGGCCTTTATTCACAACAAATTGCCGCTAAAGAATGTGATTCCAAACACGTTCATGAAAATCCTCATGACAAAAAATTTCATCTTGTACAAAAGAATTTCATTTTCGCGAGAAGACCTGGAAACCCGAGAATTTTTCAACAAATATGGAATTAAGTAAACCCGGCCGGGGATCAGATGAATTTAATATTTTTGGCGGCGAACAACACCATTCGCAGCAACAGCCACCCGTGTTTCCAGCGCTGAATATTGGTGGCGCCATACGTCCGCGCCCGGTAACGGGTAGGCAGGTCGATGATCTTAAAATTGAGCCGCGCCGCGCCGAACAGCAGGTCGAAATCGCCAAACGGATCGAAATCGCCAAAGATTGACCGGTTGGCCGCAATGCGTTCATAATCCTCTCGCCAGAGCGCTTTTGTGCCGCAAAGCGTGTCCTTCACGGACTGTCCTAACAACCAGGAAAAAGCCAAACTAAAGAATTTGTTGCCGATCAGGTTGAAGAAGCGCATGGCTTCCTGCTCCATCGGGTAAACCAGGCGTACGCCATTAATGAAATCCCCCTTGTCACTCGCCAGGGCGTGATAAAAGCGGGGCAAATCTTCCGGTGGAACTGTCAAATCAGCATCCAGGATGATCAGGATATCCCCGGCGGCGTGCGAAAATCCCAACCGCACCGCGTCGCCCTTTCCTTTGCCGGTTTGGCGCAAAATCGTGCACTGCCGCTCTGGGCGCCTGGTCATCCCCTCTTCAATCGCCGCATAAGTGTTATCGGTGGAATGTCCCTCCACAAAAATAATCTCCGTTGCGGCGCCCATTTCAGGGACGCGTTCGAAGATATTCTCAATGTTTCCGGCTTCGTTTCGTGCGGCAACAACCACGCTCACCGTCAAATTTTGTTTCATCGTCTTTGCCGATGGCTGCAGCCTGGCTACCATAAAATTAGTCAGGGCAAAATGATTGAAGGGCCAAAAGCGCACCAAAAAACGGTTTAAAAATGGCGCCAGCAGGGGTATATGGATCGGAAAGAGCATCTCTCGGCTTGTCCTGACCACTTCAAACCCCGATAGGTCGAGCAAACTATCGATATCCGAGACAGTCAACCAATTCTCGCCCAATCCCGGTTTGGATAGCCCAAGCCGCTCGGCAAGCCGCAGCACAGGCTCCCACAACCGGCTGTACGTATTGAGGATGATCCTCACATCCGGTGCAGCAAATTGTTGAATGTGTTCGAAGATCGTCTGCACATCCCATACGTCATTCAGGATGTCAGAGAAAATAATGAAATCGAAGCGGTCCGCAACCGAAAATTCATCCGCGCTCGCGTTGATAAATGTCAAACCTGGATGGAGCTCTCTGGCCAAAGCAGTCATCTCTGGCGCGATATCCACCCCTACTCCGAGCGCCGGTTTCAAACTGGCGAGCAAGTCGCCATTGCCACAGCCAATTTCAAGCACCCGGCTTCCGGGTGGGATCATATGCCCATAAATTTCGTTCAACCGGTGGTGGTAATACCCTCCCCAGCCCTGCCAATGGCGCATTTTTAACGCAACAGAGTCCCAATGCGCAATGCGTCCGGCATGATATGCGGCCTTCGCCGGGTCGGAAAATTTTAGCTTAGCTTCCAAGTTAGCGATCCCTTGAATAAACTACCAGGCTGTGCGCCAGGTTGCTGATAACATGTTCCTGGTGAAAGGGGCTGTTTTCAGGAACCCGAGGTATGTCTTTTCCTAACACGAAAAATAGCACGATATTATAGCCTTGTTTTTCCGCTTCCGTTAAAGCAATCGCAAGATTGGCGCTGTCATCCTGATTGCTGGAATTTGAATACATTATTTTGGCTCGTGGGGGCGCCCAATTTTGCTTATTGGCGTAGAAGTCAAAAAAATAATCGTAATAGAGTCCTGCGATCAGAATATCTCCATCGGGATGGTTTTTCTGCAGCCAGGAGATCGCTTTATCGATCGGATAATAATGTTCTGAGATATCCATTAAATAATTTCCCCAGCCAGGCGCCTTGCTGCCATCGATCTGAACGGGCGACAGGGCCAACGAGGATACGATGGCGACGATTGCCAGTAAATAACCGATCGATTTCCTTTTCTCGATCAGGGCTGTAATCATAAAGCTCGATCCGGCCAGGATGACCGGTAAATAGAAAAGGTTAAAGCGGCTGTAGCCGATATAACCTTTCACGTCAATCATAAAAAACAGGCTGTAACTAAAAACGAGCGCGGCGTAAAAACCCAGCAGGGAATATTTCTTAAACTTAATCAGCAGAATACATCCGCCCAAAAACAGGAAGATAAACATTCCAAATTGCTCCAGGAATGAAAACGCCATCACCGGATATACGGAAAAATCCATCAGGTTGGAGATGGCGGGCGCATATTCTCTGGTAGATGCAAGCGTCGTGCGCAGCCCGATATAATACACGACCGGCAATAAGACTACAAAGTAAACCGCCGCCTCAGCGAGCAAGGTATGATAAAGAGAAGTTTTTCGAGCCTCGCCGGATGTGTTTCCAGGCTCCAGATGCACAGGTTCACCATTTAATCGGCGCCATAAAATGATCGCGGTTCGAAAAAATAGAAAGCACACCAAAAACGGCAAAGTTGTTTCTTTAATAAACCCGATCAGGATGAGCGCATACCATCCAGAATCTTGTTTCAGTGCGGAATAATCTTTTGTAAGCAGTTGCTCGCTGCGCAGAC
>JAYRNN010000119.1:0-11548 GCA_041912175.1 Anaerolineales bacterium
AACGCGATGCTTCATACATGGCGCGTTCTGGGGTAAAGCCGATCACTACTTCTTCAAAATCACAGATTCGCTCCTCGATTGGGCGGTGATCTACATCCTGAAACGGCATGTGAACACGGTCCTTACGGTCGATCGCTAGGAACTCGCTCTCAATTAGCTGCATGGTCGGCCTCCTGGCATTAGCCCTGGCATTAACGCAAGTTGATTAAATAACCTATTTCCCAGTTGCTTACTTAAGCAATTTACAACGCTTATAAGGCTGACGCTGTAAGCGCATTTGGTTAACTGCGGTTATCTCATTACTATGATATTAGCGATTATTTTGGTTTTATTTTAGTTTCAGATGTCATGTTTTTTCGTGACAGTTGTCACTATTCTTTGGTGATAATGGGGTTCCGTGACATGAAACCCCAGATTTAATCGGTTTCCTGACGTACCCAATTCAAATAACTGATTAATCTCATCTGGATCGGCAAGGCGATGATCTCTGGCGTCTGACAGGGGTGAATTGCTCGAATTGCTTGGGCAAGCCGTTCATCGAGTACGTGGGCGAGTTGGTTGGCGATTTCAAGTTAAGGTACACTAATCAGGACAAGAATAGGATGATTTTTCACATTTGTTTCCTTTTGTGGATATAATTTAATCAAGGCATCGGGTTTTCCTGTTGGCAGCCGAGCCATTTTCTCTGATAATTAATGATGGTGGCATTTGCTTTTCTGCCTGCTTGCGTTGTTTTTATCAACAAGGAAGTGAGTGTGACAGATGACGCTTACTCGACCGCCCACTGAAGGCTTCTCCAGCGTCGATACCGCATGGCTGCATATGGACACGCCCAGCAACCTGGCCATGATTACGGGGGTTATGTCATTTACAGAACCACTCGATTTCGATCGTTTACGCATGACTGTTGAAACGCGCTTGCTGCCTTTTTCGCGCTTTCGTCAGCGGGTGCACGAGCCGAGCCTGTCATTGGGGTTGCCGCATTGGGAACTGGATGAGAACTTTGATATTAATTATCATTTGCAGCGCACAACATTATCGGAGCCGGGCGATCATCAGGCGCTCGAGGACCTGGTGAGTGAGCTCATGAGCATTCCCCTCGATCGGTCCAGACCGCTATGGCAATTACATTATGTTGAAAATGTCGCCGGAGGCAGCGCGCTGGTCTCGCGCTTGCACCATTGTATTGCAGATGGCATCGCTCTCATGCAGGTTCTGCTTTCAATGACAGATGAGGATCCAAATGCTCCCTGGCCAGAGCCTTTTGATGAGCCTCATAGAGAGTTGAGCCGGCTGGCGAGATTTGTGTTGCCGGCTGTTAAAGCAGCGAAAGCGATAAACCTGACCTGGCAGTCTGCAGAGAATTTCGTGCATGAAGGAATGGATATCCTGATCCACCCTTCGCGCCTTGGCGCGGCAGCCCGCTACGGAACCGCCAGCGGCCTGGCATTAAGCAAGTTGTTATTGCTGCCGCCAGATCGTAGGACGATCTTTAAGCAAAAATGCGAGGTTCCCAAACGGGCTGCCTGGTCGACGGCAATTCGTGTTGATGATGTTAAGGCAGTCGGCCGGATGATGGGAGGCACCATTAATGACATTCTCCTTTCGGCCGTCACTGGCGCGCTGCGAAGATATTTAGAAGAGCATGGTGAACCTGTACGAGGATTAAATATTCGCACCATCGTACCGGTTAACTTACGACCGGTGGACGAAATCGGTGAACTTGGCAATCGTTTTGGATTGGTCTTCTTAAGCCTGCCAATCGGGATCAGCGATCCGATCAAGCGTCTGGTTGTGCTAAAACAAAGCATGGATGCAATCAAAAACTCACCCGAGGCTGTGGTGGCTCTGGGAATTCTGAACGTAATTGGGTTGACTCCCATACAAATCGAAAAAATTATTATCAGCATTTTTGGCCTCAAAGGCACCGCAGTGATGACGAATGTTCCCGGACCGCACCAAACCATTTACCTGGCGGGTAAATCGATCTCTTCGCTCATCTTCTGGGTGCCCTCGCCAGCCAATCTGAGTATCGGCGTGAGTATCCTGAGCTATGCTGGCAATGTAATTTTGGGGGTTGCTACCGATGCGAAAATTATTAGTGATCCTGAGCGAATTATTGAACTGTTTCAACTTGAGTTTGAATACTTACGAAGTTGGGGGCATCCCCGATGAATTATGGGCCGATGCGGGGGAAAGCCCATACATTGTTAGCATCCAGGGGTTGGTTGTTTTGAACGGTCACAGTAAAAATGAAGCGGATATATTGTCCAGCTAATGGGCTGAGATCTATATTAATGGTGGTGACCAGGCCGTTATAACTCTCTCTCCAGCGGCCGAGAGTCTGTACACTGCCATCCATTGTTTCGTATTCGACCTGAAAAAGAACATTGCAGTCAGGAATATCATAAAGACAGCCTACTTTGGATTTAAAATGGTCGCCTTGCCTGATCAAAATAGGAGGATAGGTACCGCTAATCCAGCCATTGGCGCTATTGTTTGGCAGGGTCCATAGGGATGGGCCGGCCGGGTCGCCATTTTCGAGGATCGGATAATCAAGGAAGATCACAAAGCCAATCGCCTCGTCTTTTATCCCCGAACACGAGATCATCCCCGCACCAGTCCGCCAATCTGCTGCACAATAGTTTGTCGCAAAATTGTAGGAAAAACTTTCATTCGTGTCGACCACGTACGTCTGGATGACAAGCGGTGCTTCGCCATAAGGCCCGAATCCAAATAACTGTCCCGATGTATTCCGAAGATTCCAATAACTGGTGTAAGAGCCGGAACGACCAGGCGCAACTAAGGTCGTCGTGATGTCAATAACTTGACCAGGTTGGACATACATTGGTATGGGCACAGAAGTTCCGCCCTGGAATTCACCATTCACCATTACCAAACGGTAATCCGGAGTCCAGGTGCATCTGCCAACATTTTGAAATCGCCAGGTCTTGCGGAAAACTTCACCAGGATA
The DNA here is from genome assembly GCA_041912175.1 of Anaerolineales bacterium. GTDB lineage: Bacteria > Chloroflexota > Anaerolineae > Anaerolineales > UBA4823 > CAZAGA01. The sequence continues at coordinate 2,975 of JAYRNN010000119.1, forward strand.
TAAAACTGTGGTTGTCTCGCTGGAAATATCTGCCAAGAAATCCGCCCGGTCACAGTTGGACGGCTGTGTCAGAGTGGGAAGTGGGGACGGGGTTTGTGTAGATGTCGGAGACACGGTCAGCGTAGCAGTGGGTGCGAGCACGTCAGGGGAGTTGGTCGTCGAGGCCTGGCGTGTCATTCGGGCAGCGACGGTTTGCGCTGCCAGGTTGCCTCGAGCAATTTTAGTTTGCACAATTTCAGTTTCTTGCTCTGTATCCGTTTGGGCTGTTTCGGTCATTCCGGCAACTACGGTATATGCTGCCTGGGTGTAAATGGGCCCTGTGTCTGGCGTCGCGCTGGATAATTGCTCTGACACGCAGGCAGTTGCGATCAGTAAACTGATTAAAGCCAGGCTTATTTTACATTTACGCCTAAATTTCATATCGAAAAATACCCTGGTAATTAAAGGTGAATTCTTGTTCTCTTTTCTTAATATTATATATCGAAAATCACGGTCGGAGCCAGGCGAGCGATTAATCTGGGGTAAAATCAATCCAATCATTTAAATGTAAATTATGGTAAGACATACCTTGTTGCTGGCATTCTCTTGCTTTCTATACCTTCTGTGGGGCTGCACCCCGGCAACCCCACAGAAGGTTCTTGTCAATACGCCTCTCTTTTCTACTTCTCCATCGTCCCGACCTTCTAAAACACCAGACAATTTTGGGATACAGATTACTCGCCAGACAAACCAGGATTCCGGAAATTCGTCTTTCCCATCCCCAGTGCGTGTGGAATCCACACTCACGCGAACACAACAGATAAAAGAAGCAATTCCTACAGCTACTCCAGGTCAGATAGGCAAAAAAAACATCGTCACGGCGCAGCCACCCCAATCCAACCTTGTGCTCGATCCGATCCAAATTCGTTCGCCTGGCGCGATGTCAATTGTGACCTCTCCAATCTCCCTGAATGTTCAATTCGCAATGGATGGAGCTGGAAAGATACTGCGCATAGGCTTGTACTCTGAAGATGGAAAGCTGCTTGTACGAAAAGTTTTTGACTGGAAACGCGTGACTGCTTTGGGCGGCAGCCTACATGACCTGATCGATTTTGAAATTCCGAACCCATCGCAGAATGGACTCTTGAACATACAGGTTGAAGATACTTTAGGGCTGCTGCTGGCGGTAAATTCGACCAGCCTGGTCTTACGTTCCTCAGGTGTACCTCAAATCAATCCACCTGAATGGCAGGCCAAAGTAATTGATATTCAGCAACCTGCCCCCAACGCCCAAATCAACGGCGGGATGCTCGCGGTTTCCGGATTGACGAGCCTGGAAATAGATCAAGTGCTCAAAGTACAGTTGTTGTCTTTGGATGGGAAGGTGCTTGGCCAACGATTGGCTGGCATTCGCGGTTCGCCCGAGGATGAATTTAAGGTTTTCACCAGCCAGGTACCTTATATAACGGAACAGGGTGTACCGGCCCGCTTGATCGTTTTTTACGACGATAGCCAATTTGGCCAGACGACACACCTGACCAGCTTACCTGTCACCCTGAATCCATGATTTCAAAAAAAGCATGAATTAATTTGACCCATCCAATCTTTTATCTTAAAATCTAATTTAATGTACAAGGTATGTTAAGGAGAACCGAGCATGGCAAAGAGAGAATTCAGTTCTAAGCGCGCCGCTGTGTATGCAGATATTCCTGATGAAAAGTGGTTTAACTGGCGTTGGCAGTTGAGTAATCGGATTAATACTGTTGAAGAATTCGAGAAGGTAGTGCCCCTTTCAGAGAGTGAACGCAAGGCCCTCAGAGCCACAAACCTGTTCCGCGTCGATATCACCCCGTACTTTATTTCTTTGATCGACCCGCTTGATCTCGATGACCCGATTCGAAAGCAAGTTGTCCCGACCGATAAAGAATTAACGCCTTTTACGGCGATGATGGAGGACTCACTGGCAGAAGATCGGCATTCCCCAGTGCCAGGTCTGGTTCATCGTTACCCAGACCGTGTCCTGATGTTAGTGACTACCCAATGTGCCACATATTGTCGCTATTGTACGCGCTCACGGATTGTGGGCGATCCCTCAGCGACATTCTCGCGTGCTGAATTCGAGATGCAAATTGATTATTTGAAGCGTACACCACAGGTGCGGGATGTCTTGCTCTCGGGCGGTGATCCGTTGGTCCTGGCCCCAAAAATCTTGGATGAGATCCTGCGCCGGCTGCGTGAGATTGAACATATCGAGATTGTCCGGATTGGTTCGCGAGTGCCCGTTTTCCTGCCCATGCGAATTGATGATGATTTGTGTGAGATGCTCCAGAAGTATCATCCCCTGTGGTTAAATATCCATGTGAACCACCCCAATGAAGTCACCCAAGAACTGGCGGAGGCGACCGATCGCCTGACCAGGGCTGGCATCCCACTGGGTAATCAGGCTGTGCTGTTGGCTGGGGTAAACGATAATGTCCATATTCAGCGCCAACTTGTTCATGACCTGGTGCGGATTCGCGTCCGACCTTATTATCTGTACCAATGTGACTTAGTAGAAGGCGCCGGCCATTTCCGCACCCCGGTAGCCAAGGGCATCGAGATCATGGAAGGCCTTCGTGGCCATACCTCGGGTTATGCCGTGCCTCAATATATCATCGATGCCCCTGGAGGCGGCGGTAAAATACCGGTTACACCGAATTACCTGTTGAGTATGTCAGATCATAAAGTGATATTACGCAATTTCGAGGGTTACATCACGACGTATGAAGAGCCGACTGATTACCTGCCAAGCGATGCAGCGAAATATAAAGGGGAAAAACGTCTTGAGCCAGGACAGAGCGGCCTGTCTGGTTTACTAGATGGAGAACAGCTTTTTATCAAACCTGAGGGCTTCGATGAAGTACATGATCGTCATGGCATCCAACATCGCTTGAAGGATGAGCGTAAATGGATGCCGCTTGGGATTGGGCCAGATGAGAAAGAAGAATAATGACAGAGAAAGAGCTTGGATATATCGAGTTAGAATGGAACTGCCCAAATTGCGGCACGAAAAACCCGGGCGCGCAGAAGACTTGTACTTCCTGCGGTTCGCCTCAACCTAAGGACATCCAATTTTCCCAGAGCGCCCAGTCTGAGTTAATCCAGGATGCGTCGAAAATTGAAGCGGCGAAGAAAGGGGCAGATATCCACTGCCCTTACTGTGGCACACGGAATGTCGCCGATGCAAAGGTATGCATTCAGTGTGGGGGAGACTTGAAGAGCGGCGAAAAGCGTGTTTCTGGTCAGGTTGTGGGCGCCTACAGCGGGCAACCAAAGCCGGTACAGCAAATTCCTTGTCCGAATTGTGGGACAATGAACCCGGATACGCGTAATACTTGTACTGCATGCGGTGCATTGCTGTCAAGGCCCGCGCCGGCCGCCGCCGCTGTTCCTGTGACTCCAAGAGCCAAACCAAATTATATGCTGATCGGGTTGGCGGTCCTCGGCGGCCTGGTGGTCCTCTGCCTGATTGTCTACCTGGTTACCAACGCATCTCGTAGGGACAATCTCACCGCTTCGGTGAAGGATGTGAACTGGTCGCGGGTTATCTTTGTTCAAGCATTACAAGATGTCGCCAGATCGGGTTGGCGCGACGAGATCCCGCAGGAAGCTGCACTGGGCGCCTGCGAGAAGCGGGAACACCATACCCAGGATCAGCCAGCTCCAGATTCGAAAGAAGTTTGCGGCACGCCATATACAAAAGATACTGGTTCTGGTTATGGGAAAGTCGTACAGGATTGCCAATATGTGATCTACCAGGATTATTGTGATTATACGATCCAAGAATGGCAAGTTGTTGCTCAGCCGGAATTGCGCGGCAACAATTTGAACCCAGCCTGGCCAACGCTTCAGTTACAATCAGGCCAACGCGAAGGGGAGCGGCAGGAAGCCTATACCGTGATTTTTGCGACAGATAAAGGTAATATTTCATATACTACCTCTGATCCGAAGGAGTTCAGCCGATTTACACAGGGGAGCCAATGGACTTTGGTCCTCAACGGTTTCAACCAGATTATCAGTATTGAAGCAAAATAATGCATCCCTTGACAAACAATCAGGAAAGTATATAATTATTACGAAATTAGTCATAATAATTCGATTATTGGAGTGAATCTAAAATGTTCATCTGCATGTGTCTGAGGCGGGGCTCGTAACTACCGCCTCGTCACGGGACACTCGTTGAAGCAGTTCATCCCTGCTCCTAACAGCCAATAGACTGACGAAGGGTGGTTGCGACCCCGCTAACGAAGCAAGTTTCGTTTAGCGACTGTGCTTTTGCACGGGTTACGCCGCCCTTTTGGGTTAACTGTTGGCTGTTTTTTATTAATTACTGGAGATGATCGATTATGACCGACCAGATCACAAATTTAAAAGTTGCTATCAGCGCCGATGAAACCATCCCGCCGGGGTTTGCTCCTGCTCTGGAAGTGGCGGTTGGTAATACCCCTCTCATCCCGCTGCAGCGCATAACCAGCGGAATATCGCCACGGGTAAAGCTATTTGCAAAAGCTGAATGGTTTAATCCAGGCGGGTCGATCAAAGACCGGGCGGCATTGAATATCATACGCACGGCTTTCGCAGCCGGTTTCTTAGATGGTAACAAACGTCTGCTGGACTCAACTTCAGGGAATATGGGGATTGCCTATGCTACCTTTGGCGCTTCTATGGGGTTACCAGTCACCCTAGCCCTTCCATCCAATGCCAGTACTGAGCGGATTAAAATTTTACGTGCTCTGGGCGTTGAACTGATCTTGACTGATCCAATGGAGGGCTCGGATGGGGCGTTACAAGTCGCCCGCCAGCTTGTCGAACAACAACCCGAACGTTATTTCTACGCAAATCAGTACGATAACCCGGCGAATTGGGAGGCGCATTACCATACCACCGGACCGGAGATCTTCCAACAGACCAACGGAGGCGTCACCCATCTTGTAGTCGGAGTGGGCACTTCGGGTACGCTCACGGGGGTCGGACGCTATTTGCGTCACTATAGCCCAGGTGTGCAACTTATCGCTTGCCAGCCTGACTCGCCTTTTCACGGTCTAGAGGGGTTGAAGCACATGCCAACAGCTATTCGGCCTGCGATTTATGATGCGCAATTACCGGATCGTACGATTGAGGTCCAAACAGAAGCTGCCTACGAAATGGTGCGCCGGTTGGCGCGCCAGGAAGGTTTGTTTGTCGGCATCTCTTCAGGGGCGGCTGCTGTGGCGTCTTTACAAATGGCGAGTGAACTTGAGGAAGGCATTGTGGTCACCATCTTCCCCGATGCAGGTTATAAATATTTAAGCGAGAAGGAGTTGTGGCCTTGAGTATTGACATCCCCCGGGGTATTTTGGAACAGATTCACGCAAACGGTGAAACGGCCTATCCAGAGGAAGGCGCTGGTCTGATGCTGGGTCGAGTGGATGGCGAGCATCGGCGCGTCAGGGCGATTTTGGAGCTGGAAAATGCTCGTGAAGACGAATCTCGACATAATCGCTATCTGCTCACCGCGCAAGATATGTTACGGGCTGAACTAAAGGCGATGCAATTAGATTTGGATATTATCGGTATATTCCATTCTCATCCCGATCATCCGAATTGTCCGTCCGAGTTCGATCGCGAATGGGCCATGCCCTGGTTTTCGTATGTCATTACAAGCGTCAATCACGGAAATGCGATTGAAAGCCGTTCCTGGTTGCTTAGTGAGGACCGATTGAATTTCAATGAGGAAAAACTAGATATTACCGTGAATCGAGAAGCATAAAACTATTTGGAGGTAGTATGTCACTCTATTTTGTACGCCACCAACATTCATCTGAAACCTGCCCGGCGAAAAACCCGGATATGGGGCAGATGTTGTTAGCTCACCTGAGCCCGCTAAATGCACGGAAATTTGGTGTGGACATTCAGGGTGATGCCGTCCTGGATAACCAACATACCCTGGTGCTAATCCTGGAAGCCAAGGATAAAGACCAGGTGGATCACTTCATGCAGCCATTTAAGATGGCTGGGCCGGTTGAAATCTGGCCAGCTTCTACCTGTGAAGTCGTAGTCGACCGTAAAGGCTGCGACGCTTAGGTGAAATTTGTGTTCCACAAATAACGGAAGCGTTACAATAGTAGATACTTTTATGACGGAGAACCTTTTATGCCAAGTTTGAGAATTCCAACCCCGCTGCGCGCCTATACTGCCGGGCAGAGCGAAGTCAATCTGCAAGGAGACTGTGTCGAGGCGGTCATGTTTGATCTGGTAGCACGATTTCCAGCAATAAAGCCGCACCTTTTCAACGGAGAGGGAGCATTGCGTCCATTTGTAAACTTATTTTTGGGCGAGGATAACGTAAAAGACCTGAAAGGGTTAGAGACACCGTTAAATGCAAACGACCGTCTGTTGTTAATTCCGTCAATTGCTGGCGGTTAGATTACGCGCAGGTAAAAATGTTGCCAATACTCACTCATGAAGAAATTCTACGCTATTCACGCCATTTGCTAATCCCAGAAGTTGGATTGGAAGGGCAGCGAAAATTGAAAGCTGCCTCGGTGTTAATCATCGGCACTGGTGGTCTGGGTTCCCCCACCGCATTATATCTGGCTGCGGCCGGCGTGGGCCGACTCGGCCTGGTAGATTACGATGTGGTTGATGCATCGAACTTACAACGCCAGGTGATCCATGGGACTTCTGGAATCGGACAGCTTAAAGTCGAATCAGCACGCCAGCGCATGTTGGATCTGAATCCAGATATCCAGGTCGACGTTTATAATGAACCTTTCACATCGACGAATGCCATGCGTATCGCCGCAGAATATGACATCATTATTGATGGAACGGATAACTTTCCCACCCGTTACCTGACCAATGATGTGTGTGTGCTGCTGGGTAAACCGAATGTGTATGGCTCGATCTTCCGCTTCGACGGCCAGGTGAGCGTATTTGATGCGCGCCGCGGACCTTGTTATCGGTGTTTGTTCCCGGAACCGCCTCCGCCGGGGTTAGTGCCTTCGTGCGCCGAGGGCGGTGTATTGGGTATTTTACCGGGAACGATTGGTACGCTACAAGCGAGTGAAGCGCTCAAACTAATTCTGGGGGTTGGCGAACCACTAATCGGACGCTTGTTGCTCTATAATGCATTGGACATGTCGTTCGAGTCGGTTAAGCTGAAAAAGAATCCAAAATGTAAAGTATGCGCACCTAACCCCGAGGTAACAGAGCTGATCGACTATGAAGCGTTTTGCGGCGTCCCCGGGCACGATCATGAAGAAGGTACTGTCGGAAATGGGTGGGATATCAGCGCCCCTGAACTTGCGCAACGGTTGCAGCGGGGCAATCATCTGACCCTATTGGATGTGCGTGAGCCGCACGAACTGGATATATCCCATCTGGAAGGCGTGACAAATATTCCTCTAGGACAATTGGCCGGTCGACTATCCGAATTAGATAGCGCCGACGAAATGGTGGTATTTTGCAAAGCGGGGACACGCTCGTCGCGTGCGTTGGAATTGCTGCTGAGTGCAGGCTTTCGCAAGGTAAAGAATTTAAAGGGAGGCATCAATGCCTGGGCGAGAGAGGTTGATCCGACCATGCCCATTTATTAATCTAAAAAGCGGCTGGTTTATGCTCAGGCCAGCCGCTTTCTTTAGATCGCCTACCTACCTATCATAAAACCAATATCCAGATGATAACTAAGTATCTCGCCTGGCTGTAAATATTGCAAGCTGCCGCGTTCTAGAGGCGGGCAGTGCGCACGCCTCGCTGGCTGCCATAACGAGCACTGCCGCCTCGGCGCCGGCGAGCTGGGCGCAAGTCGCCTACCCGGCGCAGGATTTCAGACCGGGAGAGGTTCTGATCTCATCGCTTTAACCTTCCCTCATGCTCACGATCCGTTCGCAAGTCTGCTTCCATACTCTAAGTCCATAGCGGCTCAAATAGATGGGGATGCTCTTAAAAAGCGGATTTTCCTGCTCAATCTCACGCAGCATACTCCGTTTTACCTGCGATAGGTCGTTGCAAAGGATGGTTACCGAACCGCCATCGCCGCCAGCCCCATTCACCTTCCATCCCAACGCTCCATGCTCCTGAGCAATATCGATCACTCGCTGCGCCTCCGGACTGATCAGAGCAGGATGTAAGCGCATCTGAGCATGGGTATTTTCAGTCATGGCTGCACCCAGGGCCGAATAACCCCCGGCGTAAACAGCATCACGCGACTTCTCTGCGGTGAGGCGCAAATCCTCTAATTGTTGGCAGTCCGGTCCGGCGTTTTCCAACCCCCGGATTACCATTTCATGCACTTCTGAAGAGCGGTGTGATTTGCCGAGATAGACCAGCGCCAGACGTCGTTCAAGTTCCCACCAAACGGAATTCGGGGTCTGGATCTGTGAGACCGATGCATGTGGGTACTGATACATCTCGATATAATTGATTCCCCCATAGGCAGAGCACAATTGATCCTGGATGCCGCATTGTTGTCCCAGGAGTAAGGTTTCGACTTTTTGGGCCGCCAGCGCCACCTCATGTGGCGTCATGCGCCCCGGAGTAAGGCTATCCAGGGCGCCAATCAACGCTACAGTAACG
>JAYRNN010000120.1:0-9096 GCA_041912175.1 Anaerolineales bacterium
AGGCGTGGAACGCTTTCGTAATCCATCGGAGTATCCAAAGCTTCCTCGGTGGCGACGATCAAGGAAGAACTTGCCCCAGCGGGCATGATCGCTTTGATCTTATTTCCGTTGAGGATTCCACCCCCATAATTGAAAATTAGCTCTCGGAAAGTTGTTCCCAGTGGGAGTTCATAGTTGCCCGGTCGTACCACATTGCCTGACAGCGAAAAAACTTTGCTGCCTGGGCTCTTCTCAGTACCAACCTGGCGATACCAGGCCGCCCCATTGGCGACAATCAGCGGAATATTGGCCAGCGTTTCGACGTTATTGACAATCGTCGGCTTTCCATACAATCCGAAGGATGGCGGGAAAGGTGGGCGCAAGCGTGGTTGGCCTAGTTTGCCCTCCAGCGATTCGAGCATGGCAGTCTCTTCGCCGCAGATATAGGCGCCTGCGCCAAGATGCGTGTAAATGTGCAGCGAATATTCTGTGCCAAACAAGCGCTCTCCCAGAAAACCGGCGGCTTCTAATTCGGCGATCTGCCTGTCCAGTTGGGCTGCCAGTGGCCAGAACTCGCCGCGTAAATAAATATAAGCGGCGTTGACCCCAACGGCATAGGAACAAATCGCCAGACCTTCCAGGAACTGGAAGGGGTTGTATTCCATGATTTCGCGATCTTTAAAAGTGCCTGGCTCGGACTCATCCGCATTGGCCACCACGTAATGCGGCCAATTCTTGCTATCGATAAAGGACCACTTCAAGCCGGTAGGAAAACCGGCCCCACCGCGACCGCGCAAGCCGGAAGCCTTAACGGCATCAACGACCTCGAGCGGCTGCATGGTATTGACAGCTCTCTGAAATGCTTCGAACCCACCTTGCTGCCGGTAAACGTCCAATTGGTCGATATTGGGTATTTCGCGATGGCGGAGTAATCGCAGCGGCGCCCTGCTGTTAGAGGATTGCGGATCGGGGATTGTGGATGCAACGTTGTTGTCCATAATCTATCTCCGCTTTCCAGAAGCTTCCAGACGAAGCGTTTCAATCAGCGCGATTGCGCTATTCACGGTCTGATTTTCATGATAAACCAGACCGTCGCCTGACTGAACCTGGAACATGGGGGCTTTGTCGCAAGCAGCCAGGCACATGACCGGTTCCACGGTGATCAGGCCGTCGGATGTGGTCTCGCCGGGTCGAATGTTTAGTCGTTTGCAGAGCTCTTCCAGAAATTGGTCGGCGCCGCGCAGGGCGCAAGGAAGATCGGTGCAGACCTGGATGCGATAGCGACTGTTAGGATGGTCATAATACAGCGTATAAAACCCCACGATAGATGCGACTTCGGTGGTATCGATCTCCAACAACTCGGCAATATCCTGCATGGCGGGTTTGCTCACATATAGCCGGCCGCTTTCTTGGACTGCATCATGCTGCGCCAGGTACAGCAGTGGCATAACCGCTGAGCGCTTTTGTTCAGCGGGATATTTGGCCAGGATGGCATTTACTTCAGTTGGATACTTTTCTAACAGTTTACTCAACGAGGCACCTCAGGTTAGCGATCTACATCTCCGAGCACAATGTCCGTTGTGCCAATCAGGGCTACCAGATCCGCAACCAGGTGGCCCTCAGATAGCATCGGTAATATCTGTAAATTGTTGAAAGAGGGTACGCGCCAATGCACACGATATGGTTTGGGACTGCCGTCACTAATCAAAAAGACGCCCAATTCACCGCGAGGCGATTCCACGGCACAATACACCGTACCGGTTGGGGGTGTAAAACCCTCCGTCCACAGCTTGAAGTGGTGGATAACGGCCTCCATGCTGACGCCAAGCTCAGAGCGCGGCGGCGGCACATATTTCCGGTTATTGCTCCTCACGGGTCCACCAGGAAGCTTGTTTAACGCCTGCTCAACAATCCGTAAAGATTGGCGCATCTCTTCCATACGCACCTCGTAACGGGCAAATGTGTCGCCAGTGGTGCGCACAGGCACTTCAAAATCATATTGTTCGTATCCCAGGTAAGGGCGGGCTTTGCGCAGATCGTAATTCACGCCGCTGGCGCGCAACATGGGACCGGTGATACCCCAGCGCAGGGCGTTTTCTTGGGTGAGGATGCCTAGTCCTTGGACGCGTTCGAGAAACAGAGGGTTATTGGTGAGCAGCGTTTCATATTGGTCGATACGCGCCGGGAAAATCTTGATGAAATCGCGTACAGCCTCTTCAAACTCCGCCGGTATCTCGCGCCACAGCCCCCCCGGGCGGAAGTAGGTGGTCATCATCCGTTGCCCTGAACACATTTCCATCATATCCAGGATCATCTCCCGCTCGCGGAAGCAGTACAGAAAAACCGACATAGCTGCCAGATCGAGTGCATGGGTACCGAGCCAGACCAGATGGGAGGCGATGCGTTGTAGCTCGACAAAGATCAGGCGAATGCATTCGGCGCGCGGCGGCACGTCCAACTCGCATAATTTCTCGATTGCCATCACATAAGCCAGATTGTTGCCCATGGTATTGAGGTAATCGAGGCGGTCGGTCATGACCTCAGCCTTCATATAGGTCTTGGCTTCCATATTTTTCTCAATCCCTGTATGAAGAAAACCGATGTCGGGAATAACCTTAAGCACTTTTTCGCCATCCAGCTCTAATAATAAACGCAGCACGCCATGCGTGCTGGGGTGCTGCGGGCCCATATTCAACAATAAGGTTTCGCCTTCAAGCGCCCGTTCAGAAACCAGATGGGTGATGCCATCCAACATGGCGCTGTCAGGCGCGCTCGTTTCAAAATTTGGTGCTGTCTGCTCTTGCATGTGGATTGCCTATTCTTTTGGGTTCAACTTCTTGACCTGGATTTTTTCGTAATTGAAAGTAAATTGTGGCTCTTCGTAACCCAGGGGGTAATCCTTGCGTAGCGGATGCCCCACCCAATCGTGCGGCATCAGTAGGCGTCGCAAATCCGGATGTCCTGTAAAATGGATCCCGAATAGATCCCACAGCTCGCGTTCATACCAATTTGCATTCGGATAGATATCTACCAGAGAGGGCGCAACTGGCTCATTACCATCTAGGGGTACGCGCAGGCATAGGATTAAGTTACGAGAGACCGACCGAATCTGGTAAACGATGTAAAAGCGCGGGGTTTCTTGCGGCCAATAATCGACCGCGGTCTCATCAATCAGCATCTCAAAACTTTCTTCATCGCGCAGCGTTCTGCAAAGAGCGATAATTTGATCTACGTTGATGGTCAGGGTAGTATCGCCTCGGAATTCCTCGACCCCGGCATTATATCGCTCCACCAGTCGTTGGATTGTAGTTGCTAGGTCGGGCGCTGCGGTTGGACTTACCCCAATATTTGTATCGTCACTCATGGGTTCAGTAGCTCCTTAACCGACTAACTTGACTTTTTCGCCCTTGACTTTTTCGTGCAAGGTCATAATTCCATGGATGAGCGCTTCTGGACGAGGCGGGCAGCCAGCAACGTATACGTCCACCGGCACGACCTCGTCCACCCCTTGGACAACTGCATAGTTATTGAAAACCCCACCACAAGAGGCGCAGTCCCCCATGGCGATCACCCACTTTGGGTCTGGCATCTGGTCGTACAGGCGCCGCAAAACCGGGGCCATTTTGCGCGAGACGCGCCCCGCGACAATCATCAGGTCTGACTGGCGTGGGCTGGCGCGCATCAGTTCCATCCCAAAACGGCTCATATCGTAATTGGCGGCTTGCGCCCCCATCATTTCGATCGCGCAGCAGGCCAGGCCAAAGAGCATTGGCCACATTGAATTGGTGCGCGCCCAGTTAATCACATCCTCGAGCTTGGTGGTGACAACCCCCACGCTGCCAGTTTTTTGTTCTTGTTCTACTCCCATTCTAAAGCACCTACCTTCCATGCATAAATATAACCGGCTAAAAGGATAACGATAAAAATAATGATCTCTATCAGACCGAATAATTTAAGCTGGCGAAACACAACCGCCCAAGGGAGGAAAAAAACAACTTCAATATCAAAGAGAATGAAGAGCACGGCGACAAGGTAAAATGCAACCGGCATCCGGCGAGTTCCAGGCCCGAACGGGCGCATCCCTGACTCGTAAGGGGCAGACTTGCGTTGTGTTGGACGGCGTGGTCCGAAGAAATGTCCAATTCCAACGACCAGGGCTGCCAGACCACCAGCTAAGACAATCAGGATGATAATCGGCCAATATTCAACAGGCATGCGTATTCTCTCCGTACGTCTATTGACAATCTAAACTTGACAAATTGAGTATAGTTTTGTGAATTCTGAATTAGTATATCATCACGATGTTCAGGTGTCAAATTTCACAAAGTTGCCTGTTTTATTTGGAAATTCCCCATATAAGGGGCTGGGCGCCGACGGTGGGCTGGCGGTTAAGCTAAAAAGTCGCGTAATTGTCGGCTGCGAGTGGGGTGACGGAGTTTACGCAGTGCTTTTGCTTCGATCTGGCGGATGCGCTCGCGGGTGACATTGAAATATTGGCCTACTTCTTCGAGCGTGTGATCTTTGCCGTCGACCAGGCCGAAGCGCTGCTCAAGCACCTGGCGTTCCCGTTCTGAAAGCACGGCCAGGGCATTTTTAATCGATTCGCGCAGCATCTCGCGCGCGGCTGCATCCATGGGTTCGGGAGCGTCTTCATCCTCAATGAAATCGCCCAACTGGCTGTTATCTTCGATGCCGACGGGACTGTCCAACGACATAGGCTCTTCCATTGCGCGCATGATGCGGTTCACTTTAGCAGCCGCACGGTTCCAACGCCGGCGTACATCTTCCTCGACCGGTGTATCGTTTGCCAAAGAGCCCATAATGGATTGCATGTCTTTCGGCTCTAGATAGCCAGCCTCGAGTGCAATATCCTCTGGGGTTGGTTCACGACCCAGGCTTTGGACCAGGCGCCGTTGAACCCGTAGTAAGCGGTTAATCGATTCAAAGATGTGGACTGGAATGCGGATGGTGCGTGCCTGGTCTGCAATCGAACGACTGATCGATTGCCTGATCCACCAGGTGGAATAGGTGCTGAATTTATACCCACGCGTGGGGTCAAACTTGGTGACTGCTCGTAGCAAGCCAATATTGCCTTCTTGGATCAGGTCTAAGAAGGAGCTGCCTCTCCCTATATAACGTTTCGCCACGCTGACCACCAGGCGCAGATTGGCCCGGATAATCGATTGGCGGGCGTCACTGGTTCGCTGGTGAATCCCCTCGACTTCGACTTGCAGTTCTTCGTTCGATGGCAGGTAATGTAAGAAGGTGCTCTCGGCCGGCAAGAGGTTGTGTTTGGCACTGTATTTGCTCAAATAGTCCAGGGTTGTATCGGGGAGCATATAAAGATATAGAAATACCGTAAAGGCATTGCGGGCCACGCCATCCCAAAGATGGTCACGCCCCCATAACCCGTTGTCGAGATATGCGCGTAAATAGGATGGAAAGTCGCTCTGCCAGGATGTACGCAACAAGCGGGCTTCTGCGAGGATCAGGTGTAAATCGGGGCAACTGTATCCTAAGCGGCCTGTATCTTCCACGAGCCGATGCCAGGAGGTGGTCATATCTTCGTATAGGGCGTGATAGATGCTTCGTAAAGACGATGTGGAAAGACCCTCGACGGGAGGTTCGTGGGGGTTGAGTATTGCGGAGTACAACGGATCGCTCCGTTCACTCGTGGAATCGCTCGCCGCAGGGGTATGGGTGGATTTTCTGCGTCTTAATATCTGTTGATTAAGCAAATCCAAGCGCCTGCTCCCCTCCAGGCGGGTAGATAACCAGAATTCACGGTCAGGATCCAGCAAGTCGATATTGCCAATTTCCTTAAGATACAACCTGACGGGATCCTCGCTGATTTCTGTAACCAAGCGTGGGTCGCGCAGCAGATTAGAAGGTTCGTCCTGAATCAGTTCATCCAGTTCTCCATCCTGAACAGCTAGTGCTGCGTCGTCTGGCTCTTCTTCTCTAAAAAGATCTCGTCCACCATGTGTTGGTTCATCCCCATCATCAAGCAGTTCGTCGAGATCATCAATTTCGATCGATGCGAGGTCGTCTTGCCCAGGGCCTTGATGTTGATCGTGATGGTTTGGGGGATTGACCGGCGGCTCCATAGCGCTAGTGGAAGTTTCCATGTTTTTAATCCTCCTATTTAGCGATGGTGGAACGAGGCGGTTGACTCTGGTTGCTTGTGAGCGTGTTGCCTGCCGAGATTTTTCCTAGCGCCTGGTCCAGTCGACGCGTGACCTGGATATGCTGCTGCATGGTCTGCGAATATTGCGTAGCTTTCATATCTCCGCCGGCCTGGGCTTCTTCAAATAAGAAACGAATATAATCAAGGCTCTGTCCGATGTGACGTTTCCGCAGAATTAATAAATTACGTATCAGGTCTTCCATCACTCGATCTTCGTTTGGATCGAGTGAGGCAGTCCGCTCCAGCAGGCCATCCGCGAGCTCCATCATCGGTAAAGAAAGGCTGTTCATTACGAAATTAAGCGGTTCGGCGATATCCTGGTCGATTGACTCTTGGAGAAGGCGAAATATATCCTGGTGATCGACATGTTGAAAATCTTCGACCGAAAGACGCCCAACGCCGTTTTCTTGCAGGTAACGGTCCACCTTGTAAAGAAGGTCAGGCCGGCGTAGCAATACTCCCAGACAGTGCGCTTCCAGTGCATAATTACTGATCTGTTGACCGGTTAGCGCTTCAGCTCCGACTGGGGGGGATGCGTCTGGCGCGGAGCGACGTTGCGATGCCTTGGAGCGCGGTGAAGTGGGGGTGGTCTGTAATAAGGCGCGTTCATCCACGTGTAACAAGCGGGCAAGGCGTTGCCGATATGTATCCCGTTCAATGGGGTTGGAAACATCCTGGATCAATGGGATGACCTGGCTGGCGATATCCGTCTTGACTTTGGGGTCATCCAGGTCACGCCCTGCTGCCAGGGTTTCCATCACATGCACAACCACCGGTTTAGCCCGGGTGACGATATCTTTCCATTCATCCGGATCCCGGTTTACAACCTCATCGGGATCCAACCCCTCAGGCAGGGTGGTTACACGGATGTCGGCTTGTAAACGAGCCTCCGAGCCGATCAGCCCACGCGCGTCGAAGACCGGCTCATTTTGGCGATCCATCGCCTGGCGGGCGATCTGCAGGCCGCGCAGTGTGGCCTGGTTCCCTGCAGCGTCAGGGTCCAGGGCTAAAACGATTCGCCGGCTGAAGCGCTTGAGTAGAGTTAGCTGGCGCTCGGTCAGGGCGGTGCCCATCGGAGAGACAACGTTGGTGAATCCGGCCTGGTGTAAGGCGATCACATCGAAATAGCCCTCTACGATAATCGCTTGATCCATGGAGCGAATCACTCTGCGCGCTTGGTCCAGGCCATAAAGCAGGCGCCCCTTATCGAAAATAGGGGTCTGCGGTGAATTCAAGAACTTGGGTACATCATCCGGATTAAGAATGCGCGCGCCAAAACCCGCCATGCGGCCGCGTTCA
The DNA here is from genome assembly GCA_041912175.1 of Anaerolineales bacterium. Lineage (GTDB taxonomy): Bacteria > Chloroflexota > Anaerolineae > Anaerolineales > UBA4823 > CAZAGA01. The sequence continues at coordinate 7,466 of JAYRNN010000120.1, forward strand.
TCACGAATTGGGATCATCAAGCGGTGGCGGAAACGGTCGTAGAGATTGCGCGCCGCGCTTTCCTGATACTCGCCAGCGGCCCCGCCGTCATGTTGGCGTTCGCTGCTAAGTCCAGCCTCCAGCACGTCCTGTGAAGGATAGCCCTTCGACTTGAAATAATTTAACGCCGCGTCCCAAGAGTTGGGCGCGTAACCGAGTCCAAACGCCTCGATTGTGCCCTCGCTCAAGCTGCGCTTTTGACGCAGGTATTCGAAAGCAAGCTTGCCTGCCGGGGTGTTTAGCAGTTGATGACGATAAAATGTAACCGCTTCTTCTAATAGGGTGCGGAGATGGTCATGCTCTTCTGCCGTAGCTTGCTGTTCGGGCGTGGGGGGCGCAAGCGTTACACCAGCCTTCTCCGCCAGGTAGCGCAGCGCTTCCGAAAAGTCCCAGCCTTCCTTTTTCATCACGAAGCGAAAGATATCACCGCCCTCATTACACTGGCCAAAGCAGCGCCAGGAACCGGATTCTGGGAAGACGACGAAGGCGGGCGTACGGGTGTTCGCGTGAAATGGGCAGAACCCGGTATAGCTTTTCCCAGACCGCTTCAGTTGGACGGTCTCGGAAACCAGGTCAACGATATCAATCCGCGCTTTGATCTCGTCAATTGTAGACATATGCAGCCAGATAACCAGGCCGCCCATCAAATTGGGTTCGAGCGACCAAGTTATTAAAGATTATACTCGCGATGTTTTTGGGAGAGTTCGTTTTGGTTTAGATTTCTAACCCCACCACATCTATCCCTGGAGGGAATTTCAGCGCAAAGTTAAAGCGCCTGTTGCGCTTTGGCTTGCCTGGGTAACTTTCTTAACTACCAGGCGCAGCCCCTGTACGCTGACCACTTCGATAAGCGCCCCGCGCGGGATTTCAGTCTCGCCCGGCGCCAACTCAGCCGTCCATTGTTCGCCGCTGACCAGCACCTGTCCGGAGCGTCCGGGGGCAATTCCGATCTGGACACGACCCGTTTTGCCAATCATTCTCTCTTTGCCAGTCCAGGCAGGGATTTTTTGGGCGCGCAGGGCGAACAGCATGACCCCGAAAAAGACGGCTCCTGTCATCATGGACATCAAAATCACCAGAGGGATCGAAACGCGCGGTTGAAAGGCGGGTATGCTGGGCGAATTGAACAAGACCAGTGCTCCGACGATTAACGAGACTACCCCAGCAACAGTTAGTGCGCCGTGTGTGGGCGCTTTGATATCTAGAATGAAAAGCACGAAAGCGATGATCAGGAAAATCACGCCGAACCAGTTAACGTCCAATACGCCCAGGCCATAAAAGGCCAGGGCAAGGCAAACCGTACCAATGAACCCGGCCACCCAACCACCCGGGCTCGACATTTCAATGAGTATCGACTGCACGCCGATGGTGATGAGCAGAAAGACGATATTTGGGTTGGTCAATATGGAAAGGAGCTGTTCAATTAGTGAAGATGTTTGCTCCTCGATCTCGGCATTGGTTGTGTTAAGCAGCCGCGTTCCAGTGGCCGTATTCACCTGATAGCCATTGAGTTGTGCGAGCAGATCCTGGTTGTCTGTGGCAATAAAATCGATCAGACCAGTTTGCAGCGCTTCGTTTGCCGAAACGGCCTG
>JAYRNN010000121.1:0-2758 GCA_041912175.1 Anaerolineales bacterium
CTCCTGGCGCAGCGCTTCGGCCTCGCCCGGGGAGTGGGCATGGTGGATGATGACATGCGCGCCGGCGCGGGCGACCGCCAGCGCCATGGCGCGGCCCACGCGCCGGGCTGCGCCGGTGATCAGGATGGTTTGGCCATCCAGGTTCACTTCAGCGCCTCGGCCACGCGCTCGAGCTTGTCGTAGGCGGCCTGGGCGACCTCCACCAGAGCGGTGTTCTGGCCGAGGTCTCCGGCGGTCATCATCACGATCGGGTTGGCGATGCGCGCCAGCGAGCTGCCATCGGGCAATTCTTCCACGGTCACGTTGCAGGGCAGCATCAAGCCGACCACTGGGTCGGCGCTCAGGGCGCGCTGCGCCAGGGGCGGGTTGCAAGCGCCCATGATGACATAGGGGCGAAAATCGGCGCCGATTTTTTCTTTCAGAGTGGCTTTTACATCGATGCGGGTCAAGACGCCGAAGCCTTCAGTTTTTAGGGCGGCGACCACTTTTTCGACCGCCTGTTCGTACGGCAAGGCCACAGGCACGCTAAAACCGAGTTCAAGTTGCATGGGTTTCTCCTTTTTGGTTGAAATCTTTTGCGTGACCTTGTGTTGGTGGGCCGGCCAACCCAACCCACCAACACAAAGATTACACTGCTTGGTCAATCTTTCGTTTGGTTAAAATGAATATTCCGAAAAGAGCGCCGGCCAGCGCCAGCCAGGCGGCGAGCTGAGCGGCGCGCAGATTGGCGAAAACAAGCTGGCTATCGCCGCGAAAGGCTTCCAGGAACAGGCGAGCGGCGGCGCTGGCGGCGACAAAGGCGAGAAAATACACCCCCGGGCGGGCGGAGCGCGCCCAGGCGCGCCCCGGCCAGAGCAAGGCCAGGATCGTGGCGGCGGCGATGATTTCATAGACCTGGCTGGGGTGACGGCGCTCGCCCCACAAGCTCAGCGCCCAGGGCAATGTCGACGGCGCGCCGAAAGCCGCCCCGGAGGCCAGGTGGGCCAGGCCGGCGAAGAGCATAAAGACTGCCAGGGCCGGGGTGAGCGCGTCCAGGCTCCCCCACAAGGGCAGATGTTTGCGCTGCCCGAAGATGAGCGCGGCCAGCAAGGCGGCTGCCAGCCCGCCGAACGGGTCGAGTAACCCAGGGTTGATGGAAAAGATGCTGAGCGGGTTGGCGGCGAAAGCGGCTGGATAGCGCAGCACAAAGGAAAGCCGCGCCCCGACCAGCCCGGCCAGCAGGGCGATCAGGGTCAAACTGCTCAAATCAGCGGGCTTGACCCCGAAACGGGCGGCGTGCCGCTCGGCCAGGCTCAATCCCAGCCAGATGCCGGCCAGGATGAGCAGACCGGAGAGCTGGATCGCCAGCGGGCCAAGCTGGAGGGAGGGCAACATCAGGGTTGCTCCTTTGCGGCGGTCTCGAACAGGCGCTCGAGGCGCACGCGCAACAGGGCTTCGGACATCGGCCCGCCGACGATCACTTCCTGGATGAGGCCGTTTTTGTCAATGAAGAAGGAGGTGGGCAGGGCCTGCACCTGGTACAGGCTGGCGAACGCTCCCTGGGGATCCAGCAGCACCGGAAAGGTCAAGCCGGTTTTTTGGGCGAGGGCCAGGGCGGCGTCCGGCGTGTCCTGGGAAGTGGCGTTGACGGCCAGGATTTCAAGGCCGCGCGCCTGGTAGTCCTGGTAGACGCGCTGCAGGGCCGGCATCTCGGCTTTGCAGGGCGTGCACCAACTAGCCCAAGCGTTGACCAGGACGGGCCGGCCGCGCAGGTCTGCCAGGCGGACAGACTCTCCGTCCGTATTTTGCAGCTCAAAATCGGGGGCCAGGAAACCCTGGCGTGGGGCGGGGATCGCTCCGCCGGTCACCGCCGTAGGGTCCACGCGGCTATACCAGATCCAGAGCGCGCCGAGAGCCAGCGCCAACGATAGCAAGGCCAGGCGTCCGGGCGATGAGATAGGTTTCATGCTTATTATTGTATCAGAGATAGGCATGAGACGATGGGGGTGGAAGATGAATGGATGATGATGGCCGCGGGTACAATCTTGACAAATCGCTCAGATTTGATAACATTCTTGAAACTCATTAAGAAGTAAGGAGGCAAGCATGCGTGTAAAAAACATCCAACTGGGCCTCGTCGTGAGCCTGGTTGGCGTATTCCTGTTATCGGCTTGTGGGGGCGGCGCCACACCGACGACCGAAGCCACCCAAGCGCCGACCCAGGCGCCCAGCGAGGCGCCGGCGAAATCTGCGGCTGCCTATCCGACGCCGGTGCAACCGACGATGTCGATCCCGTATCCGACGCCCGAGCCGACGATCCCCTATCCCGCGCCGCAGGCCGCTGCGCCGGCGCCCTATCCTGGGCCGGGGCAGGCGGCTTACCCGGGCCCGGCGGCCGCCGGGTCGACGGCCATGCCGGCTGGACAGGCGAGCGGCGCAGCCCAGACCTTGGAGGCCAGCGACCCGACCAAGGTGCAATTGGCCTCGGGGAAGGTGCAACTGGTGGAATTTTTCGCTTTTTGGGATGGCATCAGCAAGGCGATGACGCCGGTGATGTTGAAGCTGGTGGGCGACTACGGGACGCGGATGAATTTCATCTTTCTGGATGTCGATAATCCCGCCATTGCGAAGTTCAAGAGCCAGCTTGGCTATAAAACCCAGCCGGAGTTTTTCTTGTTAGACAAACAAGGGAATATCCTCAAACAATGGTCCGGTTCGGTGGATGAAGCGGAGCTGCGTGCGGCGCTGGATGCGGCGCTCAAATAGCGAGCGGGTTAAA
>JAYRNN010000122.1:0-5616 GCA_041912175.1 Anaerolineales bacterium
CCATTCTTGCGTTATATTGCACAGGTAGACCAGGGTGGTTATCTGGCGCCGTTGCGGATCATGCTGAGCGAGACAAACCTGGATAAGTTGGTATTGACTTTTGACGAGCTGCTTCGGCGCACCCCCATGGCGCGCTTGCTGAGCGAGATGTTACAAATTCTAGAGAAACATTACCACGCCCCCGTGGATACTGAGTTTACTTTGCAGATACCTGATCCTTCTGCGCTCCAGCCACAAGTCCAAATCACACTCTTGCAATGTCGGCCTCAAAGCCATATTCAGGAGAATGAAGCGCGTTTACCGCAAAACTTGCCTGAGGAGAATATTATCTTTTCAACACGCCGGATGGCCCCGCAGGGACGGGTGAATGATATTGAGTATGTAATATTCGTATCCCCGGAGGAATATTTTAGCTTGCCGACTGCAGCGGCGCGTGCAGAGATAGGGCGCACGATCCGCGGCTTGAATAACGCGCTGGCGGGTAAAACCTTTATCTGCGTGGGACCCGGACGCTGGGGCACCACAAATCCCGACCTGGGCGTCCAGATCGGTTATGGCGATATTTACAGGACGCGGGCGCTCGTGGAATTGGCTGGAAAGGGGATTGGACCTGCCCCTGAGGCATCTTTCGGAACGCATTTCTTTCAGGATTTGGTCGAGTCGAATATTTTCCCCCTGGCGATTTATTTAGACGACGATGAGGTGGTTTTTAACCGAGAATTCTTTTATCAAACCCCCAACTATCTTGCTGAGTTGTTGCCTGAAGAACGAAATCTGCCAGCAGGTTTACGTCTGATTCGTTCGGCTGATTTTCGGGTTGGATATCGGCTAAACCTGGTGATGGATGATGAACAAGGCCGTAGTGTGGCCTTTTTGGAGCAAATATGAAAAAATTTGTTGCGATCGCAGGGAACATTGGGGTTGGCAAATCTACCCTGGTGAGCATGCTTTGCCGGCGTCTCGACTGGCAGCCGTTTTACGAACCGGAAGGGGAAAATCCTTACCTGGCCGATTTTTACGAAAATATGCGCGCCTGGTCATTCCATTCTCAAATATTTTTCCTGACTCGTCGCCTGCGTTTGCACCGTCAGCTTCTAGATCACCCTACTTCTGCCATCCAGGATCGCAGTGTGTATGAAGATGCAGAGGTATTTGCGCGCAACCTGTATCGTCAAGGCTTATTCGATGAGCGCGATTACGGCTCTTACCGTGATCTATATCAAGTGTTGGTAGACTTTTTACCCCCGCCCGATTTGGTCGTATATCTGAGGGCTACGGTGCCCACTTTAATCGATCGTATACATTCCCGCGGGCGTGCTTATGAGCGCCAAATCGCGCCGGATTATTTAGATCAATTAAATGATTTGTATGAGAATTGGATTTCCCACTTTAGTCTATGTCCGGTTTTGACCGTCCCAGCCGACGAATTGAACTATGTGGTTCATCCAGGTCATCTGGATCTGATCGCCAAAAAGATCCAGGAGAAACTAACCGGCAGAGAAGTTGTTGTCTTTGATCCAGATGAGGTTAAAAATAGTCGTTAACGGTTCGCGATTTATTTCTGGAAAACCTAAATGAACGCAGCACAGCGCCCAAATCAGATGCGAAATGGGCGTTTTAAGATTATTCGCCCATTGAGTAAAGGCGGGATGGGGGCCTTGTATCTGGCTAGCGAATCGATCGCTACTGGCACACGGAAAGTAGTGATCAAGGAAATGCTGGATTATTTTGATTCCAGTGATCCCCAAGGACTGATCAAGGCGCAGCGACGTTTCGAAGCGGAGGCAATCACGCTGGCTAACCTGAGTGTTCCTGGGATTCCACAGGTTTTTGATTACTTTAGCGAGAGTGGGCGTAATTATATCGTCATGCAATTTATCGAGGGACAGAATTTGGAGCACGGCCTCTCGCGGTCGGATGAACGCGGTTATCCAATTAAAGGGAAACCATATCCCGTAGAGCACGTTCGACGCTGGGGGATGGTGGGGTGTAAATTATTGGAGAGCCTGGCTGCCCAAAATGTCATCCATATGGATATCAAACCGGCAAACCTGATCCTGGATAAAGCAGGGACAATCTGGTTGGTCGATTTCGGAACCTCAAAAGCGCCGGTCGCTGCCTCAAGTGGGGCGCAGGCAGTGGGGCAATCTGGGTTGAAGAAATCCAGCATCTATGGCACATTGGGGTATGCCGCCCCCGAACAAGCCGCCGGAAAGCCGGAAGCACGTTCGGACGTGTTTGCCCTGGCAGCCACTCTCTATCACCTGGCGACCGATGATGATCCTGGTTCACATCCGGGAAAATTTCCACTCCTCGATCGCATGCCGGTGGACTTCAGCGCTGCCCTAAAGCGCGCCCTGGCGTTGGATGTGCGCCAACGAATTAGCGCCCGCGAATTTGGCCAGGCGTTGGAACCACGAAACACGCGTTCGCTTGGGTTTCACTGGCAAGACGGGACCGTCAGCCAGGATTCAAGCGACCTGGCGCAAGCTGTCGATAACCGATGGGAGGAAGCGCGCACATATTTTTCTGGTCAGGCCTGGGAAAATTGGTTGCAGGATACGCACCGCCACGACCTGGCAGGTCTCATCACCCAAATCAAATCACAGATCAAAGACCCTGATCTAGGTCTGGATGCATTTCTGCGCACAATTAACCCCAATTTACCGGCGCCAACCCTGCAAGTTCCGATCACAATATTAGATGCCGGGATTCTGCCCTGGCGCAGTCAATCTACCTTGAACCTGGAAGTCCGAAATTCTGGCGCCGGCGCTTTACAAGCACGCCTGCTTAACGCGCCGGTGGGCATCCGCGCTGTCCCCGATGCAATTGCTGTCCATCATCGGCAAACTCTTAAGCTCGTGATTGACAGCAACTCATTTAGCCCATCGACAAGTCCACAGATAATTCCACTTTTAATCGATGCTGGTGGAGCGGGTCGGGTTCGAATCCGTATGCGCTTCACCATTCCGGCGCCGGTGATGCAGATCGAACCGCCTGCATTAGAACTGGGGTCTGTTTATCGGGGGCAGGCAGTGACGGGTGTGTTGAAGCTCCGTAATGCGGGCAACAGCGCTTTTCGTTGTGATGTAAACTGCCAGATTCCTGGTTCAGGAGTTGATCCTGTTCGAATGGATTGCCTCCCGGGCAGTGAGCACTTGATAAACCTTTGTATCGATACGCGCCGGTTGGGCCTGGGCTTGTATGTTGGCGATGCGATTGTTCACGCTCAGGCTGGGGCTTGGGAGGAGGCCCAATATATCCAAATCCGCCTCATGGTATCGATCTTCATGACATTATGGAAATATTCTGGGCCTATTCTGGCCTGGGCGGCAGCCGGAGGATTTCTTGGAGGCTTTCTGGGATGGTTTATGGCGACGATGGTGGGCGGTTTAGACGGGCGGGTAACTGCCCCAATCGTCGGCGCTTTGGCGGGGGGGTTTCTAGGTATGTTTCTGTGTGTATTTCCTGCGATGGCGCTAGGCGTGTTAGGTTGGCTGAATTGGCCGGCAGGGCGCGAGGGGCTTCGCCGCGGAATTATGCTGGGCGCGCTCAGCGGCGCCCTGGCGGGGGGCCTCACCGGCGGGTTGCTAGGTTATATTGACGTCGCGGTCAATCTGTTTGGTATCCTGGTAGGCGGTATCAGTGGGGCGACGATTGGGGTGTTGTTTGAGAAAAGGCTCCAGAAACGGTCAGGCGGATGAAGGCGGTCCAAGCAGGGTTGCCAAATCATTGACATGCGTTGCATGGACCAGGGAAATTACTTCATCCACGGGTTCTAGAATAGTGTCGCCTCGAGGAACAATCATCTGACCTTTACGCAGGATGGCGACGAATACGCACTCGGGTGGCAATTTCACTTCACGCAAGGCTTTGCCGGCTACCGCAGCCAGCGGATGAACTTTTTCTTCGACGATTGCATATTCCCCTTTCCGTAATTGGAGCAAGGTCATCATATCGCCAAGGGACATTTCTTCCAGGATCAACTTGGCCAAAATATCGGTCTGGTTTAATGCGACATCTACCCCCATCTCATCATTAAACAGCCAGGCGTTTTTGGGATTGTTCACGCGTGCGATTGTGCGCGGCACCTGAAATTCAAACCGCGCCAGGGTCGTAATCACCAGGTTATCCTCATCATCCCCTGTGACTGCAGCCAGTACCTGGGCGTGTTCTATCCCAGCAGTTTCTAAAACGATTGGAGAACTACCATCACCCGCGATGACGCTTTCCTCGGGTAACTCGTTCCGCAATCGTTCGAGGATTGCAGGGCGGTTCTCGATTATCTTAACTTGATGACCTGCGCCCAATAATGTCTTGGCGAGATGCATCCCGGTACGGCCGCCGCCTACAATAATTACAAACATAGTTAACCTCCCTCCGCCAAACCCAACAGGTTTTCTAACCGATCCATCGAGGATGCCAAGACGATGATGTGCAGTTGATCGCCGCTGCGCAACTCTGTACCAGATAATGGGATGAATGCCTGACCTCGGCGAGTGATCGCCGTAACGCTGATTTCTCCCGGGATGCTCAAATTTTTCACCATATGCCCGACCAATTGAGGGGGTGTATCGATTGTCAGCAGGTTAACATCACCATTGCCAAAGGTTTGTACCGGATCAAACTCATTGTGCATCAACAATTCATGGATGCGCTCAGCCCCCCAGGTCGTGGATGAGATGGTCATCAGTCCTAGCCGGCGGTAGATTTCTGCCTTGCGAGGGTCAAAAAGACGTGCTACCACTCGAGGCACATGGAAGACGTTGCGAGCAATCCGGGCAGCCACGATGTTTGCAGTATCCGAGGAACTTGTGGCAGCAAAAGCGTCTGCATCTTCGATACCGGCCTGAATGAGTACATCACGGTCGAACCCGATGCCCTTAATCCGTTCACCTTTAAAATTTGGCCCCAGACGGGCCAAGGCATCTGCATCATAGTCGATTACAACCACCTGATGCCCTTCACTGCCCATTAACAAGCTAACTTGTTCGCCTACACGCCCACATCCCATGATGATTACTTTCATGACGGCATTCCTCCAGCGTTGATGATAACATACAGTTTTCAGAACCTGCGTACGAGAAACTTGCGCAGCCAGTCAAGCGAATATAGTATCGGTGCATACATTGCCAGCCATAGCCAATAAGTTGCCGGGAGCGGCGCCAGGCCCAAAAACTTGTTTACAGGTGTATAGATCAGTAATAATGCGATCGCAATCTCGAGCATGACGCCTAACAAAAGCGGACGATTGCTCAACCATCCTAGCCACCGGCCACGAGCGCGTTCTGTACGCGCGGCAAAGACATTTCCAATCTGGGCTGTAATTACGCCTGCGAAGAACACCGTAGAAGCCAGGATAGCAATCTGGTCGGTTGGTATATCGAGCAGATGCGGGAACGGGATTTTTGCAATCAGAGGGGTGTTGAGAAGCTCGATATTACCAGAAAACCCATAAAGAGCGATATAACCGCTGTAGCATAAGATGGCTTCAATAAGTCCAAGCCACAAAAAGGATCGAATTAATAAACCTCGATCAAGCAATGGTTTGCCCTGAAGGCGAGCAGGTCGGCGCATCACACCGGGTTCGGGATTTTCAAGACCCAAGGCCAGCGC
>JAYRNN010000123.1:0-6187 GCA_041912175.1 Anaerolineales bacterium
CCGATTACGGATTACCTGTACATCTCAGCCTGGCCGCGCAGCGATCATGCCGAAGAGATTCGCGCCTTAAATGTGCGCTTGATCTTATCGATGCACTGGATCAAGCCATCGCGCTCCCTGGACCAGCCCCCGCTAAAACTTTTATGGCTGCCGACCATCGATCAGCCTTTTGCTCCCATACCTATCCCTTTGCTGCAGCGGGGAGTCGAAGCAGCCTTGCCGGTCATCCGTGACGGCTACCGGGTGTTGGTGCACTGCCGGGCCGGCGTGCACCGCAGCGTGGCCATGGCTTGCTGCGTGTTGATTGGTATGGGGCTCAGCGCCGACGAGGCGATGCAGTTGGTCATCCAACAGCGCCCGGTAGCGGATCCCCACGCCTGGTACATCCAGCCCCGCATCTATAAATTCGAGCGGCGTTGGCACGATGGGATATAATCGCCCCGTGCTATGATCAGTCCATGGCCCTACAATGATTCAGGTAAAGTAAAAACGATTGCGCTGATTTTGGCTTTGATCGCAGCGCTAAACTTTTGCCTCCCCGTGAGGGCGCAGAGTGGCGAGCCTCCCACGCCACAGCCTTTGGTGCTCACCGCCGAGCAAGGAAAGTACCCGCTGGGGCTACACATGGATATCCTGGAGGACCCTGGCGGAAGGCTGACCATCGACGATGTCTCCTCTTCAGAATTCGCCTCTCAATTCACACCCAGCCAGGTTGCAGTGCCAAATTATGGCTACTCCACCGACTCAGCCTTCTGGATCCGGTTACTCTTCGAGAACCAATCTCCCTTGACCAGTCTTTGGCTTCTGGAAGTCAATTTCCCCAACCTGAATTATGTCGACCTGTACCTTCCTTCAGAGAGCGGCGGCTATCGTGTCAAGCAATCTGGCGCCCTGCGCCCATTTGACACCCGCGATATTCCCTATTATCACGTAGTGTTCAAAGTACCACTTGCCTTTCAAGCTGAACAAACTTTTTATATCCGAGTCAAGAGCGGCTCCTCAATGACTCTGGCCTTCACCCTCTGGGCGCCGGAATCTTTTGCGGTAAAAAAAATCAACGACATGTGGGGTACTGCCTTATTTTATGGCGCACTGATGATTGCTTTGGGCTACCATCTGTTCTTGTTTTTTTCATTGAGGGAAGCCAATTATTTTTATTTTATTTTATTTATTGCCAGCTCAATCCTGTATTGGGCCGTTTATGAGGGGGTAGGCGACCTATTTTTCTGGCCGGGTTTATCACAGTATAAATTTCCGTTCCTGGTAATCGCCCAAGCTTCGTTCTATATATCCTGCTTAAAGTTCAGCGACGTATTTCTTGAGCAGAAAACCAAGGCGCCGCGATTTCATCTGCTGATTAACTTGCTGATTGGATTATGGCTCATGCTGATTGTGCTTGTGCCATTCGTCAGCTATGGCACGATGTCTCAAATTGCCCCAGTTTGTAGATATCTCACAACAGGAATTCTCCTATCCGCCGGGATTTATAGCTGGAGCAAGGGGAATCAATTAGCCAAATTTTATCTCATCTCCTGGCTCGGCTTTTTCATCGGACTGGTTATCGCCGATCTGGTGCGTGCCGGGGTTGTGCCGAGCACACCTCTTACTGAAAAGTCTTACCACATTGGTGAAATCTGGCTGGTACTGCTGTGGGCCCTGGCGTTGGCCAGCCGGATCAACCAGCTCAAAACCGAAACCGAAGACGCCAACCGCCGGCTGGTTCAAAGTGAGCACAAGCTGTCGCAGACCCTGGAAGGGCTGCCGCTTGGCGTGGTGGTATATGGGCCACAGCGTACGCCAACCTATGTCAACCAGCGCGCCGTCGATATCCTCTCCAACCCGGAAAAAGGTATCACCGCCGACATTTCTGCCGGGCGCACTTTAACCGAGGCGATGAAGTATTACGCCTTTCGGCTGGTTGGCAGCGAGCAGAGTTATCCATTGGACAAGATACCTGTCGCGCAAGCATTTGAAGGTCAAAACGCCAGGGTAGACGATGCCGAAGCCGATCTGGTAGACCGGCGCGTCCCGCTGGAAATTTGGGCCAATCCGGTCAGAGATGAGCATGGCAAGGTCGAATCGGTCGTAGCGGCTTTCCAGGACATCACCGAGCGCCGGCAGGCGCAAGCCAGGTTGGAAGAATATCGCTTGCAGCTCGAATCCATGGTCAAACAGCGAACCGCCGAATTGAGCGCCACCAATGAGCAATTATCCAGGGAAAATGCCGAGCGACAGCGGCTGGAAGCGATATTACGCCTACGCCTCGAATGGCTGGTGGAAGTCAACCAGGTTTACCAGACTATCGGTCATACAGGTGAATTGCCGGACGCCTATCGCAAATTTACGCTCCTCATTAAGCATATGTTTGACGCCAACGATGCCTTTCTGGCTGAGATGGACGCGCGTGGAAAACAAATTAAGCTGTTATCGCACACCTGTCAGGATGCGCTGCACCCTGATTTAACGGGATTAGAATTACAACTCGACTTTAGCAGGCTGGCCAACTGGCGTTTTGAGCAAGGAATTCCGATTATCTTCACCCTCGATCAACTCAAAGAGCGAGATGCGCCGACCAGCGTTCATTATCAGCATACCCAAAGTCAGTATTTTGTCCTTGTCCCCCAGCGGTTTGGAGATAACACGATTGGATTGTTGGGATTGGAGTTTTTAGAAACAGAAAGGCTCTTTTCGGCCAACGAAATTGCCCTGACCGAGCAGATTTGCCTGGATATTTCCCAGGTGCGTGACAAAGCCCAGATGGCGGATCAAACCGAGGCGTTCATCGCCGCCGACGAACGCAACCGCCTGGCGCGCGACCTGCACGACTCGGTTACCCAGGTGCTTTTCTCCGCCAGCCTGGTCGCCGAAGTCTTGCCGCAAATTTGGCGTCGCAACCCCGAGCAAGCGTGGATCAGCCTTGAAGAACTACGCCGCCTGACCCGCGGCGCCCTGGCTGAAATGCGCGCCATGCTCCTCGAGCTACGCCCGGCCGGCTTGATTAGCACACCGCTGAGCGATTTGCTCACCCAGCTCGCAGAAGCCGTCGCTGGGCGGGCGGGATTAACCCTCCAGTTGTTTATTGAGCAAATCCCACCCTTACCCGAAGAGGTGCATGTAAGCTTTTACCGGATCGCCCAGGAAAGTTTTAATAACATCAGCAAACACGCCCAGGCCAACCAGGTAACAGTGAGCTTGAATGCGACTTCAGCGATAACCGAACAAACCCATCCGTGGCGCGGTCAGGTGACCTTGGTGATCCATGATGATGGCCGTGGTTTCGTGACGCAGAATAAGAACGCACAGCATTTTGGACTGGCAATTATGCAGGAACGCGCCGCAGCAATCCAGGCAACCTTGTCGGTGGAGAGCCAACCCGGTCAAGGTACGCGCGTAACCCTGAATTGGCAGTGTTAACCTGAGGTCAACGATATGTCCAAAGAAAAACCCGTTCGCGTCTTAATTGTCGACGACCATGCGATTGTTCGCAGCGGTTTGAAGAATTTTCTCTACGCTTATGAATGGATTACCCCGATTGGCGAAGCGACCAACGGCGCCGAAGCCGTCTCAATGTGCACCGCTCTCGAAGTGGACGTGGTCTTGATGGATGTGGTCATGCCGGAAGGAGACGGTATCGAGGCTACCCGGCAGATTACCGCATTGGGTAAAGCGGTCAAGGTGATTATCCTGACCAGTTTTCACGAGCAAGACCAGGTTGAGCAAGCGTTGAAAGCCGGCGCGACGAGCTATCTGCTAAAAAATGTCACCGCTGAAGATCTGGCTCACGCCATCCGGTCGGCGGCTGCCGGGCAATCTGTCCTCGCGCCGGAAGCCACGACAGCCTTGATCGATGCCGCCCGGCGAAAACCAGCCCCTAATTATGACCTGACTGAACGGGAGCGAGAGGTATTGGCGCTGTTGGTAAAGGGTTTTTCCAATGCTGAGATCGCTGCCCGGTTAAGCATCAGCATGGCGACCGCGAAATTTCATTTGACCAATATCTTTAGCAAGTTGGGGGTAAAGAACCGGGTCGAAGCGGCAACCATCGCCCTGGAGAATCAATTGGTCCCGAAAGAATAAGTTTGCCTGGTTCCCCTTACCTATCCTTTCGGATAGGTGAAAAACCCATCATTATTCTAGCTTAATACTGGACCCATAAACTCTCTGTTCGGTTGTTGTGGAAAGGGATTTATTTTGTTTTAATGTCCTCAGGTATCCTATCAGCCCTTACCGCCAAAGCAGGCTGAAATTTCGGAATCTGTCCAGAAATCCGCCGTCGTTAGCGGAAATCAGTTCGACAGGAAAGCTGCCATGCGAATTATTCTTGCCGACCCTCACCCCCAGGCGCTCTGGGCGCTCAAAACCACGCTCCAGGAAAATCCCGTTTTTGATATTACTGGTGAAGCGACCGATGCACAGAGTCTTCTGGCATTGACAACTGCCAGCTATCCCGACCTGGTGATGATCGATTCGGAATTGCCAGGCGAGCCAATTGAAGACCTGATCAACCAGGTGCATGCCAATAAACCCAGGCCAATCGTCGTCGCGATGAGCAGCAAATCCGAAACGTGCAGCATGCTCCTGAAGGCTGGCGCAGATGCCTTCATCAGTAAAAGCGACCAGCCCGACTGGTTGTTTGAAACTTTACAGAAATATGAAAAACGTTCCAGGAAGAAGTAAGGCTGAATAGATCAACTTTAAAATAAGGAGAATTCTGCCATGGCTACCCAAAAACCGAAAAAAAAGTTTACCTTCCCTTCCGCCTTCACAATATTATTTCTGTTATTAATCCTGATTGCCCTGGCCACCTGGCTCGTGCCATCCGGTTCGTATGATTACGACCCTGATGGCGCGCCCATCCCGGGAACGTATCATTCTGTGCCTGCAAACCCACAGAAGCTGCTGGTCAGCGCCCTTAAGGGACCGATCAATGGCATGTACGGCATTGAAGATGAAACCGGTAATGTCGACGTTTGGAACTACGGCGAGCTTTTTGGCGCCATCGACGTCGCCATGTTCGTGCTCATCATCGGCGGCTTCCTGGGGGTGACGATGAAAACCGGCGCAATTAACGCCGGGATCGCTTGGGTGGTGAGCAAGCTGAAGGGTAAAGAGAAATGGATGTTCCCGATCCTGATGACGATCTTTGCCATCGGAGGCACCACCTACGGCATGGCAGAAGAGACCCTGGCTTTTTATGCCTTGATCATCACCGTGATGCTGGCCGCCGGCTATGACGGGCTGACCGCTGGCGCTCTGATTCTGCTCGGGGCGGGCATTGGCGTCTTGGGGTCAACGATCAACCCCTTCGCCACCGGCATTGCTTCCGGCTTTGCTGGGACAACAATCAGTGAGGGTCTGATAGGACGCCTGGTTCTCCTGATCGTCGGTACCATCATCGGCATTGTTTTTGTGATGCGCTACGGCGAAAAGGTGAAGAAAGATCCAACCAAATCGCTGATTTACGACATGAAAGCTGAAAACGAAAAGCAGTTCATGTCCGGCGACCGTGAAAGTACAGATTTTGGCAAATTCACGACTCGCCACAAAATCATTTTGGCGCTGTTCTTCCTGGCATTCGTGGTGATGGTATACGGCGTCATCCCCTGGGAGGATCTGGGGCTTGCCGTTCCAACCTGGTGGTGGTGGTTCCCGGAGATGACCGCCAATTTCTTGTTCTTCGGAATCCTGATCGGCATTATCGGCAAGCTGTCCGAAAAGACCCTGGTCGATACATTCGTTGACGGCGCACGCGATATGCTGGGTGTGGCGTTGATTATCGGCGTGGCGCGCGGCATCACGGTCATCATGAACAACGGCCTGATCACTGACACCGTCTTGTATTGGGCGGAACAGGCGGTGGCCGGCTTGGGCGGCGTCGGTTTCATCATTGTCACCTACCTGCTCTACCTGCCGCTGTCCTTCCTGATCCCCTCCAGCTCGGGCCTGGCAACTGTTTCCATGCCGATTATGGCGCCACTGGCTTCTTTTGCAAATGTCCCCAGCTACCTGGTCGTTACCGCATACCAGACTGCGAACGGGTTGGTTAACCTGGTGACCCCCACTTCAGCAGTGGTCATGGGCGGCCTGGCGATCGCCCGCGTCGGTTACGGCGTCTGGTGGAAGTTCGTCTGGCCGGTGCTGGCGCTGCTCATCGTTCTTTCTATCCTGGTGTTAGCCGGCGGCGTGC
>JAYRNN010000124.1:0-9708 GCA_041912175.1 Anaerolineales bacterium
ATGGCGCGGTATTTTTCTGGATGAAAGCATAATCCAGGATCAGATCCAGGTTGCCGCCATCTTTGGGACAGGTATATTGCAACGCGCCAACCGAGTACTCCTGGTTACACAGCGAGCAGCGATAGCCAAGTATTTTTTCGGTCATATTTTTTATAATCCTCTTTCGCCGCGCAGGTACGGTTGCCCGAGCGCAGCCGGCGCCCCGATGCGCTTGCGCACCGCTTCACGCGAGCCGATCACCAGGACGATTATCGTGAACGCATAAGGCAACATCTGCAGGAAAAAACCCCAGTACGGGTTGTAATAGAATGGGTTCGCAAAGCCGAAGAGGGTCAGCGGGCCTTGAATATCCAGGATCAATCGCCGCAAGGCGCCGAAAGTATACGAGCCCAGCGCGGCGCGCCACGGATCCCATTGCGCAAAAATCACCAACCCGACGGCAATCCAGCCCATCCCAGCCGTGGTCAATTCGCTGAACCAACCGGGCGAGATCGCCAGGCTGATCGTCGCGCCGGCCAGCCCGGCCAACAGCCCGCCGACAAAGACGTAGATATAGCGCAGGCGATCGACATTGATCCCCATCGAGTCCGCCGCGGACGGATTTTCGCCGACCGCCCTCAGGTGCATCCCGGGGCGGGTGCGGTTAATAAAATACCACGCCAGCGGGGTCAGGATATACCCAAAATAAACCAGCACGTTATGGCCGGTGAAAAAGATCGGCCCAAAGAAGGGGATGCGCGAGAGCAGGGGGAAGGTGTAACCGGGGATGAGCGAGACCGTACCGGCCTTGCTCAGGCCTTCGCCGAGCACCAGGCTGATGCCCACGCCCAGCATGGTCAGCGCCAACCCACTTACAACCTGGTCGGCTTTCAGGGTGACAGTAATGAATGCGTGGATCTGGCTGAGCAGACCGGCTGCCAGCATGGCCGCCAGCACCCCGATCCACGGGTTCCCGGTGCGCAGCGCCACGCTGAAGCCTGTCATAGCGCCGATCAGCATCATACCTTCCACCCCCAGGTTTAGCACGCCAGATCGTTCGGCGAGCAGCTCGCCGATCGTCGCAAAGAGCAAGATTGTGCCGGTTCCGACCCCGGCTTGCAGGATTATGATGATCGCGTCCACTGGCTAGGCCTCCTCCCCGCTGCGCACGATGCGCATCTGATAGCGCAGGAAGTAGTCGCTGGCGATCAAACACACCAGGATAATCCCCTGGATCAATTTTGGCACCCCCGAAGGTTGAATCTCACGCCCGGCCAGGATCAAAGCCCCAAACAGTACCGAGACCACCACAACCGCAAACGGGTTTAGCTTGGCCAGCCAGGCGATAATGATGCCGGTAAAGCCATAGCCAGGCGAGATGGCGGTTTGCAGCCGGTGCACCACCCCAGTGATCTCAGACATACCCGCCAGCCCGGCCAGGCCTCCGGAGAGCATCATGACCAGGATTATGTTGCGCGAGATGTTGATCCCTGCGTACTGGGCTGCGCGTGGGTTGTCGCCGATCAGGCGGATTTCATATCCCCAACGACTGCGATATAAAATAAACCACACCACCACCACGGCGACCAACGCGATCAGCAGCCCCAGGTGGCTCGTCAGACCGCGGAACAGCTTGATTTGCGCTGCGTAATCGGTCAGGCGAGGCAGCCAGGCGTTTTTGGGGAATACCGGGCTCATCTGAAACCCCCCCTCGCTCCATACCGCAAATACGAAAAAGAGCACCAGTGAAGTGGCGATATAGTTCATCATCAGGGTGGTGATGATTTCATTTACATTATATTTGGCCTTTAAAAACCCAGGGATAAAGCCCCATAGCGCTCCGGCGATGATCCCGGCGATCATCATCACCGGGATAAAGATCCAGGGCGAGGTCTCCTTGGGCAGAATGGGGATCAAGACGACCGCGCTGGCGCCCAGGGCGCCCATGAAGAATTGGCCTTCGGCGCCGATATTCCACAACCGCATGCGGAAGGCTACCGTACAGGCCAGGCCGACCAGGATTAACGGCGTCGCCTTGACGATGGTGTCCGAAAAGACGCCCAGGCTGCCGAAGGAGGCGCGGGCGATGTGGGCGTAAGAGCGGAGCGGGTCGCCTCCCGCCAACTGGATCACGATCCCACCCAGGATGAGCGCCACGACAATCGCCGCCAGGGATAAGAAATAGGAATACCAACGCGGCGGTTCGCTCAAGCGCGGCTCGAATACCAGCCGCACAGGCAGCCCCTTATTGCGTGGTTTGGGAGGATTTGAGACGGAATCGGTCATAGCTTCAACTCCCTTGTCCTTGGACTTGGTCGATTGGGGTTCCGGTCATCAGCAATCCAATCGTCTCCACGTTCCCATCGGTCACTTCACCCATGATTTTGCCCTCGTAGATCACCGCAATGCGGTCGCTCAGTTCGAGCAGCTCTTCCAATTCTTCCGAGATCAACAGGATGGCCGCGCCTGCCTGGCGTTGCGCTAACAGTAATCGTTGCACACCTTCAATCGCCCCGATATCCAGCCCACGCGTCGGTTGAACGGCGACGAGTAAGGATGGCCGGCCTGAGATCTCGCGCGCCAGGATCACCCGCTGCAAGTTGCCGCCGGACAGCAGGCGCACAGGCGTCTTCACCGTTGGGACGATGATGTCGTATGCCTGCTTGAGGTCGTTGGCAAACTTGGTCGCCACGTTCATATCCACCACCCAGCCATGCGCGATCGGCGGTTGGCGATAGTTTTTCATGATCACATTGTCGGTCACGCTCAGGTTGGGGGCCGATCCAACCTGGTGGCGATCTTCGGGGATGTATGCCACGCCGTGGCGAATGCTTTCGCCCACCGGTTGGTTCTGGATTTCATCGCCGTTGATCAGCACCTTGCCGCAGGTTACCTTGCGCAGCCCGCTGATCACCTGCGCCAATTCATTTTGCCCGTTGCCCGCCACGCCGGCCAGCCCAAGGATTTCGCCCGAGCGAAGCTCCAGGCTTAACCCGCGCAGCGCTTCCAGGCCCTTATCATTGATAGCGCAAATCTCCTCCAGCGCCAACACCACCGGGCCGGCCTGCAGTGGCTCTTTGTCCAGGTGGAAAATCACATGCCGGCCTACCATCAGGTTGGCCAGCTCCTGGCGGGTCGTTTCTCGTGTGGCGATGCCAGCCGCGGTGACTTTGCCTTTGCGCAGCACGGTCACCCGGTCGGCGATCGCCATGACCTCATTCAGCTTGTGGCTGATGAAGATGATCGATTTGCCCTGCGCGGTCATCGCCCTGAGCGTCTTGAACAGGTCCTCGATTTCTTGAGGCGCCAGCACCGCCGTGGGCTCGTCCATGATCAACACATTCGTGCCCCGGTAAAGCATCTTCAAGATTTCTACGCGCTGCTGCTCGCCGACAGAAAGCTGCCAGATCTTGGCGCTCGGATCCACTTTCAAGCCGAATTGTTGGCTGATTTGGGCGACGATTTGATCGTATTGGGGCAGGCGCATGAAGAAACGCGGCTCATCCAGGCCAAGCAGGATGTTCTCGGTCACGGTCTGCGAAGGCACCAGCATAAAGTGTTGGTGCACCATTCCGACCCCGGCCTGGATGGCATCGCGCGGCGAGCGGAAGTCCACGCTTTTGCCATCTACCAGGATGCGCCCCGCTTCCTGGCGGTAAAGCCCGGCCAGCACATTCATCAGGGTGCTTTTTCCAGCGCCGTTCTCACCAAGCAGGGCGTGGATTTCACCCCTCTTCAACTCAAAATCGACGTGATCGTTCGCCAGCACGCCAGGGAAGCGCTTGATAATGCCGTGCATCTCCACAACCGGGCCGGACGGCGGCGGGGTTGGGTTGGGTGAATTGGTGTTCTCCACGGGACTCTCTTTCAGGTTGGTTGCGAGAAAGAGGCCAAAACCCATTACGCATGAATTTTGGCCTCTTGCGGAACAATCGATTACTCGCCTAGCTTGGGGAGCTCAGCAGTGATGCCATTCGCCCACCAGTACATGCAGTACTTGCATTCCAGTCCTGGAGCGCCGGGGGGGAATTGGTCCAGGTCCGCCTGAACCATTTTTTCGCCCGCCGGTACGATCACGACGTCTTTGTTGTCCTTGATCTCGCCGCTGAATACGTCAAAGCGGGTCATCTCGCCGGCCAACATCTTCGCCAGCAGGTCTTTGACTTCTTGCAGGACTTCGGGCGGCAGGTCTGCCTGCCCCTTGGTCAGTTGCTGGCCTTCCATCAGGCCGTACAGCCCGAGCCCGCCGCTATCGGCATCGAAGTAATCCCAGCCGACTTTGTAGGTCTTGTCCATCACGCCTTGGGCAACCTTGGCGTAAACCGGGCCCCAGTTCCAGTAAGGAGTTGTCAGGCAGCGTTCGACCTTGCATGAGCCGGACCAGTCATAGGTGATGCCCCATTTTCCCTTTTCTTGGGCGACATCGGCCACGGCCGGCGTGTCAGCGCCGGTGAAGACGACTTGCGCGCCAGCATCGAACAGCGAGGCCGCAGCTTCTTTTTCCACTACCGGGTCGTGCCAGGTGTTGATCCAGCGCACATCCATCGTGCACTCAGGGCAGGTTTTCTTCATCCCCAACGCGATGGCGTTGCCCAGGCGTAATTCTTCTGGGATTGGGAAGGTGGCCATATAACCCAGCTTGGGATTGCCGTCTGCCTTGGCGCGCGCGCCGGCGATCATCCCGGCCAGGTATTTCATGCTTTCCATCGCGCCGAACAGGTTGCCAAAATTCGTGCCGTTCGACTTATAGCCCGAGATGTGGATAAAGGTCGTGTCGGGAAATTCACCGGCGACGGTTTCCATCGGATCCATGTAGCCGAAGGAGGTGCCATAGATCAGGTTGAAGCCTTTGCGCGCCAGGCTGCGGAATACCTGCTCCGAGTCTGCGCCTTCGGGCACATTCTCGATGTAGGCGGTGTGAACTCCGGGCACATTCTTAGCAACATAGTCCAGGCCTTCGAAATGCGCCTGCGACCAGCCGCCATCGTCATGCGGTCCGATTAAAACCATGGCGACATTGAATTTACCTTCTTCGATATCTGGGATTTGAAGCCCCGAAGATTCGGCCGGGGCGGTCGTCGCTTCAACTTTGGCGGGCTCGGTAGGCGCTGCCGTCTGCGCGGCAGGTTGGCAAGCCGATAGAACCATTGCCACAATCATCAGCAAGCTAAAGGCCATCCAAATCGACTTATTTTTCATCTCTTTCTTCTCCTCATTGTCATGTAAATGAATTTGGTTCGGTTTTAACGGTAGGGAATGCATTTTATTCTTTCGCTGAAATCAGCACCTCCATTCTTGATTTGTTGAATCGCCAGGTAAGATAAGAATACTGTGTCTGCGTCATTTTGCCTAGATCATTTTCCAAGTTTTAATATTAGCCCGACGGTTCTTTTGGTTTAACGCCGGCCATCATCAGCCCAAGTTGTTCGACGCTGGCGTCGGCCCGATCCAGGATGCCGATGATTTGCCCTTCGAATATAACGGCAATCCGGTCCGATAGGTTGCGAATCTCATCCAAATCTTCAGAGATTAAGAGCGTGGCGGTGCCTTGCTCGCGCTGCGCAACCAACCGCTGGTGGATATATTCTGTGCTGCCGATATCGACGCCGCGCGTGGGCTGCGAAGCAATCAGCACGCTGGGCTGGCGTGAAAGCTCACGCGCCATGATTAGCTTTTGGATATTGCCACCCGAAAGGTTTCGCAGCGGTGTACGCGTGGAAGGGGTTTTGATTTCAAAATCGACGATCAGTTTCTTATTGGCGGCTTCAATCACCGGAAAGTTAAGAAAAATGTTGCGGGCATAGGGCGGCCGCCCGTGCTGCTCCAACATCAAATTCTCGCCGACGGTGAGATCCTTCACCACGCCGTCCTTAAATCGTTCCTCCGAAATATAGGCCAGGCCCGCGGCGATCATCTGGTCGGGTTGTTGACCGGTAACATCCTGCTGGTCGATCAGGATTGTCCCCTGGGTGGGTTTTCGTAAACCGGCGATCGTTTCGGCGAGCTCACGCTGGCCATTGCCTGAGACGCCGGCCAGGCCTAAGATTTCCCCTGCCCGGATCTGCATATCGATCCCGCGCACGGCCGGAAGGCCTTTGTCGTTCGACGTCCACAAATCCTGGATCTCAAGCCGCACTGGCCCATATTCAACCGCCGGATGTTCCACGCGCAGCAGCAATTCGCGCCCCACCATCAAGCGCGCCAGGTCCTTACGATTGGTCTCGGATGTATTTAACGTCTGGATCACCCGCCCATGCCGCAAGACTGTAATCCGGTCGCTGAAGGCCAGTACTTCATGCAGCTTGTGACTGATGAAAATCAGCGCGTGCCCTTCGGATGCCATCCGGCGCAGGATCACGAAGAACTCATCCACCTCTTGGGGGGTGAGCACAGCCGTGGGTTCATCCAGGATAAGCAAGGCTGCGCCGCGATACAGCGCTTTGAGGATTTCGACGCGCTGCTGTTCCCCCACCGATAATTGCCAGACCATGGCTTTGGGATCCACGCGCAGGCCGTAGACGTCGCATAACCGGCGAATTTTCTCGGAGACCACCTCCAGGTCTAACAACAGGCCTCGGCTGGATGGCAGCCCAAGGGCTACGTTTTCGGCCACTGTCAGGGATGGCACGAGCATAAAATGCTGGTGGATCATCCCCAACCCAAGTTTGATCGAATCAGCCGGCGAATGGATCGTCACAGGCTGGTCATCGATGAGGATTTGGCCTTCGTCCGGTTGGTACAACCCATACAGGATGCGCATCAGGGTTGTTTTGCCCGCCCCATTTTCTCCCAGCAGCGCGTGGACTTCTCCGGCGTGGACTTCGAAATTGATCCTGTCGTTGGCGATTACGCCTGGAAAGCGCTTGACGATATTGCGGACTTCGACGCTATGGATCCTGTGCGAGGCGAAATCATTCACAGTGGCTGCTCCGAAAAGAGTACGAGGCTTTACAGTCGATTGCTTTGGGCGGCGCAGCCGCCCAAAGCAATCGAATTATCCTGATTCTATGGCAACGGAACCGTAATCGTTCCCTTGGAAATGCCGTCGATGGCAGCCTGGGCGGCAGCCTTGACGTCATCCGGCAGTTTATAGTCAGGGTTCATCTCAATGACTTCGCCCTTATTGGCAAGATCGATCGAAAAAGCCGTCCCGCCGAGCGTTCCCGCTTTGACCAGGTCAATGATCTGCTTCAACACCACGTCCCATTTGTAAACCTGGCTGGCGACGACGATGCTTGGGGCTAATGAGGCCTGGTTGGATTGGGTGCCGAACCATGGCACGTTCTTATCCTTGGCGACGCCGATCGCGCCGACCACCATTTGGGCCGTGCCGGTCAGGACATCGCCCCCGGCGTTGATTTGGGTTTGCGCGGCTTCGGATGCCTTGGCGACATCACTGAAAGAGCCGGTCCAGGTCACGGTGACATTCGCATCCGGTTTTGTGGCCAGCACGCCGGCTTTGAAGCCATCCACGTACAGCTTGGCATCGCCGGTCTCGATCGGCCCGATCACACCGATGGTCCCGCTCTGGGAGAGCATGGCGGCGATAATGCCATTCACGTACCCGCCTTGTTCTGCGCGCGCTTCATAGGCGAAAATATTCTTGATGCCCTTATCGGTAAAGGTATCCACCGTGGTGCCCCACGCGAAGGCCACCTTTGGGAAGTCGGGGGCAATTTCGGAGAGCGAGCTGCCGTACTGGGAGCCATGGGCGATCACCAGGTCATACCCCTTTGATGCATAATCGCGGATCGCTGCGGCCGCATCTTCGACCACAAAAACGCCGTCCGAATAGACGAACTCGAACTTATCTTTGCCCATTTCATTCTGAACGGCCACCAGAGAGTCATACATACTCTGGCTGAACGCCAGGTCGTTGATTTTACTTGGCATGACCACAGCCACGCGGAATGGTTTTGCCGGCGCCTCTGTTGGTTTTGCAGGCGCCTCTGTGGCTTGAGGGGTTGCCGGTTGGCAGGCTGATAGCGCCATTACCAGGATAAGCAATCCAATAAACATCACGCTCAATTTTCTCATCATTATTCTCCTAATGCTTCAATATTTTTCGGGTTGTTGGATCGGCTGTTACAGGTCTTGATCTGGTTTATCGGCATCCTTCGGATCGTAAAGCGACCTCCTCTCATGATTACTGAATTATCCTTCGCCTCTTTCAAACGGTTTCGATAACGCAGCCGGCTGGTTGACTTTTCGCACCGCAAACACCAGGGCCAGGATGGTTAAGATATAAGGTAACATGTTGGCAAAATCTGGCGAGATCGCCACACCCTTAACCTGAATCCATAATTGAAATGCGTTCACCAGGCTGAAGAGCAATGAGCCGACCAGGATGCCTCCCGGCGCCCAGCCTCCAAAATACACCAGGGCGACTGCGATAAAGCCCATGCCAAAGGTCAGGTTCTGTTGATAGACGTTGAGCAGCGCGATGGAAAGCGAAGCCCCCGCCACCCCGGCCAGGCAACCGCCGATGATCTCGGCGATATAGCGGATCTTTGTAACGCTCACACCCATTGCGTCGGCTGCGGCCGGGTTCTGACCTACCGATTTGATCTTCAATCCCCAGGTTGTCTTGGACAAGATAAACCAGGCGATCGGCGCCAGCATAAAAGCGCCGTACACCAACAGGTTTTGTCGGAAGAAGATCTCGCCAATAATGGGAATGTCGGATAAAAATGGGATGTTGAGCGGCTGAAAACCACTGACGGTCTTCACCGTGCCTAAGGTCTGTTCGAAAAGCAAGTCGCTCATCCCCAATCCGAACAGGTACAGGCCAATCCCGCTGATGCCTTGTTCGGCCTTGAAGGTGACGCTGATGACGGCCATGCTCAGCCCCATCAGCCCGCCCACCAGGATGGCCGCCAGCAGTCCCAGCCAGGGATTGCCCGTGGTATAGGTGACGTAAAATCCGCCAAAGGCGCCCATCAACATGATGCCATCCACGCCTAAGTTATACACGCCGCTGAGCTGCCCGAACATCTCGCCGATCGAGGCGT
The DNA here is from genome assembly GCA_041912175.1 of Anaerolineales bacterium. Classification (GTDB taxonomy): domain Bacteria; phylum Chloroflexota; class Anaerolineae; order Anaerolineales; family UBA4823; genus CAZAGA01. The sequence goes on from JAYRNN010000124.1 coordinate 8,991, forward strand.
ACAGGTAGGGGGTCGCCAGGCGAATCCCAGAAGTGATGATTCCGACCAATACGGCCAGGCTGAACAGGTCGTTGTTCATGTCGGTTCAACCTCCTTCTTTTCGCCGCTCAGACCAGGCGGAGATTGCTCCAGTTCATCAATCTCTCGCCGGGCGGCGATGCGCTTGCGGATGATTTCGCTGCTCACCACGAAGATGACCAGCAGGCCATTCAAGGCCGTGATCAGGGAAGATGAAACCTGCACCGCGCGCTGCATCTGGTTTGCCCCGACGATCATCGCGCCAAAGAAGAAGGAGGCCGGGATGGTTCCCAACGGGTGCAATTGGCCGAAAAGCGCGGCCACAATCCCGTTGAAACCGGCCCCGCCGGTGAAGCCGGTGGCGGTGCCATCCGTGAACATGCGGTGGTTCACGCCCAGCACCTGCACCGCGCCTGCCAATCCCGCCATCGCCCCGCTTATCACCATCGCCAGCATGGCGTAGCGGTTCACCCGGATGCCTGCCCGCCGCGCCGCCGCACGGCTCAGCCCGACTGCCCGGATGCGAAACCCGATCGTCGTGCGCCACAGCAGGGCCCAGATCAGGATCGCAGCCAGGATCGCCAGCAAGATGCCTGCATGCAGGCGGGTGGGCGCCAGGCGCGGCAGGTCTGCGGCGGCCGAAAAGCGCGCCGTTTGCGGGATATACGAGCCTTGCTCGATCTGCACAGGGTCCATCAAG